>CALVKP010000014.1 GCA_944332735.1 uncultured Bacilli bacterium
TATTAGTTGGTAACACAACATTAGAAAAAAATGAACATAAATATGATCATTTCAATATGCTTGGAACGGAAGGAATCGAATTACTTACAAATATCTTCTATACGGGAAATCAAGCAAAGATGAATGAATTTAAAAATGCACTTGCAATGAATTCTGGAAGTGTAGAGATGGAAGGTAGTAAGACAAGGAGTTAAGTTCCTTGTTTTTTTATTGGTAAAATATGTTTTCTGTGATAAAATAGAGCTGGTGATGAATTATGGATAAGTTAAGAACACGTTTTGCTCCAAGTCCGACAGGATTTATGCATATTGGGAATTTAAGAAGTGCAATCTTTGGTTATTTGATGGTAAAACATCAAGGTGGAGATTTTATTTTAAGAATTGAAGATACAGATCAGACAAGAAAAGTAGAAGGGGCTGTAGATTTTATTTATAATACTTGCGAGTTATGTGGAATTCACTTTGATGAAGGACCTAATAATGGAGGAGAATATGGTCCATATGTCCAAAGTGAACGTTTACCACTTTATAAGAAATATGCAGAAGAATTAGTAGAAAAGGGAGCAGCTTATTATTGTTTTTGTACAGAAGAAAGATTAAATAAATTACGTAAAATTGCAGAAGATGAGAAACGTGCTTTTCAATATGATGGTCATTGTAAGCATTTATCAAAATAAGAAACTGAAGCTAATTTAAAAGCAGGAGTGCCATATGTCATTCGTCAGAAGATGCCTAAAGAGGGAGTTAGTACTTATGAAGATTTGGTATATGGTAAGATTCGTGTTGAGAATCGTATTTTAGAAGATCAAATTCTTTTAAAGTCAGATGGATATCCTACTTATAATTTTGCAAATGTAGTAGATGATCATTTAATGCATATTAATGTAGTGGCACGTGGTAATGAATATGTGATGTCTACCCCGAAATATAATCTTTTATATGATGCTTTTGGATGGGAAAGACCTACTTATATTCATTTACCTATGGTACTTGGTAGTGATGGTCAAAAGCTAAGTAAACGTAATGGTGATGCTTCTTTTATGGATTTATATCATGAAGGATATTTACCAGAAGCAATTGTGAACTATTTAGCGCTCTTAGGTTGGTCTCCAAATTCTAATCAAGAGATTTTTACTTTAGATGAGTTAATCAAAGAATTTGATCCAAAGAGAATTAGTAAATCACCATCTATTTATGATGAAAAGAAATTACAATGGGTAAATGCTCATTATATTAAGAAATTAGATGATGAGAAATTATTTGAAATTACAATTCCGCATTTAAAAGAAGCATATGATTTAGATAAGTATTCTGAAGATTGGGTAAAAGAATTAGTATTACTTTATAAAGATCATATTAGTTATGGGAAAGAGATTGTAGAAGTAACAGAGATGTTTTTCCATGATAAAGTAACTTTAAATGAAGAATGTATGGAATTTATGAAAGATGAAAGTATTGCTAATACATTAAAAGTATTTAAAGAAGAAATAGAAGCTATAGAAGATTGGACTGTTGAAAACATCAAAGAAGCAATCAATCATACAAAAGAAAAAGCAAATGTAAAAGGGAAGATGTTATTTATGCCAATTCGTATTCAAGTAACTGGTGTTATGCATGGACCAGAGCTTCCTAATACCATTCATTTGCTTGGAAAAGATGTTGTGTTAAAACGATTAGGAGAATAGAAATATTCTTCTTTTTTTTCATATATTAAATTGGAGGGATATATGAATTATATTGATAGTCGTTTTAAACAACTGGTAAATCATTTGAAAAAGAAAACAAAAGAGGAAATATATGGAGATATGGTATATCAGTATAAAAGATTAAATCAAACATTAAAAAATTCGCTAGAAGATTATATTATGAAGTTTCCGTATTGGAGAACACTCTGTGAGAGAAAAGAAGATTTTGGTTATATGAATGCAATTGCCGATTCATTAAAAGATCATTTAGATGATTTTGTACATTTATATTCTAAGTTAGGAGATTATCGTTCGAAATTAGTATTATATGGGATTATGAGTAATTGGTATCAATATGACTTTGATTATTTAAATCGTTCGATTGAGAAGAATTATGGTCATTATTTTGATTTAGATTTAATAGAAGTAGAAGAAGATGAAATTGTAGTAGATCTAGGCGCGTATACAGGAGATACTATTTTAGATTATATTTATACTTATGGAGAAAATAGTTATAAGAAAATTTATGCATTTGATATTACGGAAGAAAGTCTTATAAAACTAAGAGAGAATACAAGCCGTTATCCCAATATTATAGCTAAGAAACGTTCTATTTCTGATAAGAATGGAATTACTTATGTAAGAAAAAGTGAAGTCGATTATTCAGCAAATACAACAGTAGATTATGGAGAAATAGAAGTATTGGAGACAACATTAGATGAAGAAGTGAAAGAAAAAATTACCATTCTCAAAATGGATATTGAAGGAGGAGAACAAAAAGCATTAAGAGGAGCAATAGAACATATAAAAAATGATCATCCAAAATTATTAATCTCTGTTTATCACAATGTGAGAGATATTTTTGAAATACCCAATATGATTGAACAGATTGATTCTAGTTATCAATTCTATCTTAGAAATTATGGAGGAGGCATCTATCCAACGGAAATTGTATTGATTGCAATATAAAAAAGTCTTAACGACTTTCTTTTTTTGCGTTTTCATATTGCCTTATCATTTCAGGATTATATATGATTTCTCCATTTTCACGTGAGTAAAAAGAATTAGCAAATTTTCTAGCATTTGTAATAGCTAAATCTTCTTTTTGTTTTGGTGTAAGTCCCTCTTGTGCCATTGCTCCACTGTAAATTTCATCGATTTGTTGTTTTACTTGATTTGCAAATGTTATTTTATCAGGAAATTTATCGATTAGATATTGTTGTATTTGTTCTTGAAAAGAAGGCATATTTTCTTGTACTTTTTTTGTTCCTAAATTGAATAAATAAGCGCCAGAAAAGAGATCTAAAATAGTACTATAATCTTTTTCTTTTGTATAAGCGCTATAGGATAATTTTCCTTGCTGTTTTAAACCTTCAAAATATTTTTTTACATCGATTGCTACAATATTGGATGGAGCAATACTTTTTCCCTCTTCTTTTGAT
>CALVKP010000015.1 GCA_944332735.1 uncultured Bacilli bacterium
ACACAGGGATTTTCAGTCCCTTGCTCTACCGACTGAGCTACAGAGCCAAATGGCGGTCCCGACGAGAATCGAACTCGCGATCTTCTGCGTGACAGGCAGACGTGATAACCGCTACACCACGGGACCATTGGTTGCGGAGGCTGGATTTGAACCAACGACCTTCGGGTTATGAGCCCGACGAGCTACCAAGCTGCTCCACTCCGCGATATTAAAATATAAATGGCGGAGAAAGAGGGATTCGAACCCCCGCGCCGTTTCCGACCTCCCGGTTTTCAAGACCGGTCCCTTCAGCCAGACTTGGGTATTTCTCCACATAAATACTATATGTCTTTTCAGACGACAAATGAATTATATCATAAGTTTTTTTCTTATGTCAACTCATTTCATAAGAAAATACTATGATTTTGATAAAAATAATGCTTTTTTTTGCAAAACAAATCAATCTACATAACAATAAAATAAAAAGTCGTATCAAACGACTTTTAATTTCGTTGGTGCCTAAGGCCGGACTTGAACCGGCATGAGGTTTAACCCTCGCAGGATTTTAAGTCCTGTGCGTCTACCTATTCCGCCACTCAGGCAATTTCCTTTGAACACTTCTAAGTATACAATAAAATAATAATCTTGGCAAGTATTTTCAAGCACATTTTGAAATTTTTTCAATTCTATTCTGAAATTATGTACTACGTGATATAATAAATCCGGTGGGAGATGAGTAAATGAAAAATATATTAAAAGATTTATGTGCGACTTTTTTATCTATTATTTTATTTATGTGTATAATATTTTTATCTAGTATTTTGATATTTCATAATATCACTACAAAAGAAAATATAAAACAAATTATTAAAAATACATATTTTCATACAGAAATCAAAAATCAAACGGAAACAAAACAAACGAATGGTTTATTTCACGATATTTATATTACCGCTGAAAAATATCATATTCCTGAGCAATTTATTGATAAAGTATTAAATGATAAAACAACCAAAGACTTCTTAAGTACAATTGCTGCTAATGTGATTGAAGAAACGTTAACAGGAAAAGATGGAAAAATATTAACAGCAAATGATTTAAACCAATTACTTGAAAATAATATAGATCATTTCCAAGAAGTAAGTCACATTCAATTAAGTCAAGAACAAGAACAAAATTTCTTAAATCTAGCAAAAGAACATTCTACAACGATTATAGAGATATTACCAACCACGGAAGAATTACAATCTTATTTAAGTCCTAGTATGATAGATAGCATTCAATTATTAAATAGCAATTCACTAATCTATATTTTTATTGGAATTATTATAATTTCTTCTATACTTATTTTACTTTTAAAATGGAAAGAGAAAACTTGGTTACTTTATTTAGCAACCCCACTTTTCTTTTCTAGTATTGTACTTGTTATGTTAGCATGTGCATCACCAACGATTTTATCTATATTACTACAGTCTAGTAATGACTTATTATATTTATTTGTAGATCAGTTAGCGCTTCATTTAAAAGAAGATTTAACTACAATTGGAGTCATTTTATTCATCTGTTCTATTTTCATATACATTATTTATTTTATAAATAAGAAACTAATATTAAAAAAATCCCTTTCAAGTAAGCAATAGCTTACTTTTCTTATTCATATTTTCTTTCTTCATACATAAATTTTACTAGAGGTGAATAGGATGAAAAATGCGATTTTTTACTATTATAATTTAAATCCTATGACCTTAATTAAGAGAAATCAACAATATGAATTTCAAATCAATCAAATTCAATATATATTATTACCATGTTCTTATTCATTAGAGCAATTATCTTCCTTATATCAACTTACTTTAAGATTACACCAATATCAAATACCAATTCATAAATTTATTTTAAACAAAGACGGACAACTTATTACTGTTATCAATCATACTCCCTATATCTTATTACAAATATTTGTTTCTAAAAATACTACTATCATATTTCGAGATATATTACAATTTCAAGAATTAACAAAGCATATTTCTGTGGAAAACTTAATGGTTGCTGATTGGTATGCATTATGGACACAGAAAGTAGATTATTTAGAATATCAAATTAGTGAATTTGGAAAGAAATACCCACTTATTCGAGAAAGTTTTAGTTATTATATTGGTTTAGCAGAAAATGCCATTACCCTTGTTAAAAGTATCACGAAACCAACATTCGTTTTAGCTCATCGTCGCATTTATATGAATTCTACTTTATTTGATTTATATAATCCTTTAAATCTCATTATGGATTCAAAAGTAAGAGATATCGCAGAATATTTAAAGGATTGCTTTTTTCACGATCGTAATCCAATTGATATGATACAAATCTATTTACAACACCATATATTACAATGTAGAGAGTATCAATTATTATTTATTCGTTTTCTTTTTCCAAGTTATTATTTTGATTGTTATGAACGAATTATTGAGAAAGGTCATAATGAAAAAGAATTATTACCTATTATTTTAAAAAGTGAAACATATGAAACAATTTTAAAATATCTTTATCAACAAGTATTGTACCATTGTTATCTTCCTGAAATATTATGGCTAACAAAAAGTAGTTAATCTACAACATTAACTACTTCTTCAACTTCTTCTACTTCTTCTTTGATAGCTGCTTCTATTCCATCTTTTAATGTATAATCTATCATCATACAATTCGCACAAGCACCTGACAATTTTATATAAACAATATGATTCTCATATTTGATAAATTCTACATCTCCTCCATCACCAATTAAAAATGGTCGTAAAGTATCAATAACTTCTTTAATTTTCATTTCTTCCGTTTTTTCTTTCATTTGTATCACCAATTTCATTATACTAAATTTCACATTAATAGTAAATATTGCTATCTTATGATATAATACTTGCAGGTGATTTGTTGTGGGAAGATATAAAAAAGGAGATATTGTAAAAGGAACCATTACAGGAATTGAAAAATATGGAGCATTTGTTTCTTTAAAAGAATATTACAGTGGTTTAATTCATATTTCTGAAATTTCTGAGGGGTTTGTAAAAGATGTGAATGATTTTCTAAAAATTGGGGAAACTATTTTTGTGGAAATTTTAGAAGTAGATGAAGATGCTTGCCGCTGTAAACTGAGTATTAAAAATATAAATTACCGTCAAGAAAACCAACCTCTCCGAAAGAAAAAGATTCAAGAAACTCCACATGGGTTTCATACTTTAGAAACTATGTTACCAAAATGGATTGAAGAAAATTTAAAAAACAGAAAATAATTGATATTTTTTGTTGACAAACCTTTTACTATCTGGTATATTTAGTAATGTCCGAAGCAATAAAATCGGGCGATTAGCTCAGTTGGTTAGAGCACCTGCC
>CALVKP010000016.1 GCA_944332735.1 uncultured Bacilli bacterium
ATCGATTGCTACAATATTGGATGGAGCAATACTTTTTCCCTCTTCTTTTGATATGAATTCACTATGGTGATAGATTTCTCCATGTGGTCTCATAAATTGTTTTCCATCTACCACATATAAATATACATATTTTTGATTTAAAACTTCTTGAAATGCTCCTTTTTGTTTTTCTTTTTTTTGAATTTGAAATTGATAGTTTTGTTCTTGATCTAATCCATCATAAATATTACAAGATATTTTGGCAGAATCACGAAAAAGAGCAAAATGAATGGCACGAAGAGGATTGTCTGTCGCATAAACATAATTTCCTTTTTGTGTACTTTCATTTGGTTTAATATCTAAAAAAGCTTTTGTACTTCCGTGAAAAAGATATTTTGGAACATGGTTTGTAATTTCCGGATGTTGATTTAATAGCTGAGGTTGATTAGTTTGAATCATTTCGTTTACTAATTGAATATATTTCCCTTGTTCATTGGTATATTTTTGTAGATATTGGTTTAAATTATGATCCATAGTATTTCACCAATTACATTATATCACAATTATTCTGTTTTAATTGTGGGAATCAGATTATCTAATTCTTCCGTATCGTCAAATGGTTCTGATCCTTTTAAATAATAGAGCATTTTTTTCTTTTTTGTATTCTCATTGGCTGGTTTTCCACTAATTGGATCTACAAGTACACCTACAACGTTATTAGGTATTTCATACCATCCATCTCCTTTCTTGTCTTTTAACGAAGCTTCCATGGTATCTACCCACATATTTTTTATATAATTTCCATCTTTGACATCACTTTCTCGGTTATCATCATAACCTGCCCATATTCCCATTAATAGTTCTTGATTATAACCAAATATCAAATGATCGGTATTAGTAGTACCAGTTTTAATCGCATATTTCTTTGTAATTTTAGGTGCGATATTAATACAAGTAGGATAGTTATAGTCAATGAATTCAGTCGCATAAGAATTGGTTAACATTTCATTTAAAATAAATACAATACTACGATTTAATACATTTTCAGCTTCTGGTTTATAAGAATATAATACATTGCCATCTTTATCAGTTACTTTTCTTATAAAATACGGTTTTAATTTATCACCACCACTTGCTAGGGTATTATAACCTTCCATCATATCTAATAAATTAATTTCAATGGTACCAAGAGCAAGAGAAGGAATTGGTTTTAATGTTTGTTGGATGCCAACTCGTTTGGCAATATTTACTAAACTATCTTCTCCTAGGAATAGATGGGTTTTAACGGCATAAATATTATCAGAATATGCGAGGGCAGCAGCCATACTAATCTGTTTATTAGGATAATTTTTATTATAGTTTTCAGGACTATAGGTAGTGTTACTTTGAAATGTAAAAGTTGTTTTTTCACTTTTAAAAGTAGTAGATGGTGTAAATCCATTTTCTAATGCTTCATAATAAAGAAATGGTTTAATACTAGAACCAACTTGTCTTTTGGCACTGGTAGCTCGGTTATATTGACTTTTTTTATAATCTCTTCCTCCTGTCGTAGCAAGTACTTTTCCAGTCTTAGGTTCCATTACGACACTTGCGATTTCTAAATCAGGATTTTCTTTTAAGTTTTCATTCATACTATTTTCCATATTTTTTTGAATAGTTGGATCTAGATTGGTATATATTTTTAATCCTCCTGTTTTTAGAAAAGAAGTAGGGATGGTTTTAATCGATTTTAATTCTTGAATCACTGCATCTTGATAATACATTAAAGTGGATAAGTTATGGTCATTTTCTCCTCCTACATATGTGAGTTCTGTTTGAAATGCTTTATTTTTTTCTTTTTCTGTAATATATCCATTTTTTTCCATGAGTGTTAATATCATACTTTGTCTTTCTTTGGCTGCCAATTCATTTGAAATAGGAGAATAATGTGTTGGATCTTTGGGAATACCTGCTAAAATAGAGGCTTCTGCCAATGTTAAATCTTTCGCTTTTTTATTAAAGTAGTATTGACTCGCATTTTCAATTCCAAATACACCACCATAGTTAATCGTATTTAAATATCCTTCTAATATTTTATCTTTACTATAGTGTGCTTCTAATCTGATGGTGAGCCATGCTTCATCAATTTTACGACTCCATGTTTTATCAAAATCTAAAAATAAATTTTTCGCATATTGTTGTGTAATTGTAGAAGCACCTTGTTTTGTTTGTCCACTTGAAAAATTTATATAAAGAGCTTTTAAAATACGTAAGAAATCAAATCCTTGATGTTGATAAAAATGTTTATCTTCTACGGATAACGTCGCATCTATTACATAAGGTGATATCTCATCTAATGATACCCATTCTTTTTGATTTCTAGTATTAAATAATTCATTATTCTTATCATATAAATAAAAACTATTTGCACTATTGATTGGTAGTTTTGGCATGAATCTTGCTACTGCATAAATGCCAATATAAACAAGAATTATACCAATGAGAATGATTCCTAATATTTTTCCAACTTTTTTCCATTTTTTCATCGTCATGCTCCTTATTCTATGTTCTATTTTTTATTATTACAGAAAATAGGAAAAATATAAGTGCTTTTTTTATATAGTTATGTTATAATGTCTACGTTTAAAGGTGTGTGATTTTTTGGCAAAAATAAAATTAAACGCAAAAGTCATCAATCAAAGTGAAAAAAATACATTCTCATATCAAGGAGAAGGGCTATTATTAAAAAATAAAATTGTATATTATGAACATGATATATGTGTCACACTTATGAAACAAGAGAATATAGTAAAATTGATTAGAAAACATAAAGAGTATGAGTTAGAAATGACATTTCAACAAGGTTATAAAACAGAAGTTATTTATCATTCATTCAAAGAATGTTTAAAAACTTATTTACAAGTAGAAACAAACGTGCTAGAATGGGAAAACGACAGGGTTAGAATCGATTATAGATTAGAACCTAGCAATGAATTATATTCATATCAAATGAAGTTTGAGGTGATAGAATGATTACAGAAAAGTTAGGAATACTACTAACAGAGGTAGCAAATACTTGTGGTTATGATGATACATTTACTGTTATTTTATCGAATCGTCCTGAACTTTGTGATTATCAAAGCGATACGGCTTTTCAATTGGCAAAGAAATATCACAAAGCTCCCATGATGATTGGAACAGAAATTGTCGATGCTTTAAAAAAGATTGAAAATTTTGATGCATATTTTAAAGAAGTATCATTTGCAGCACCTGGTTTTATTAATATGACTTTGAGTGATAAATTTATAAAAGAAAAGTTAGAAGATATGATGAATCATGAGAAGTTCCACTTAAAAGAACCAGAACAAGTAAAAACATTTGTGCTTGATTATGGAGGACCAAATGTCGCAAAGCCACTACATGTAGGACATATGCGTACAGCCATTGTTGGGGAAAGTATTAAACGTATTATTAACTATGTGGGGCATAAGACAATTAGTGATGTTCATTTAGGAGATTACGGATTACAAATTGGGCAAGTAATTTATGGTATTTTAGAAGATCAAAAAGATGCGAAAGATATTACATTAGAATATTTAGAAGATATTTATCCAAAGATGAGTGCACTTTGTAAAGAAAATGATGAAATAAAAGAAAAGTGTGCAGCAATTACAAAAAGCTTACAAGATGGAGATTCTACTTATCGTGAATTATGGCAAGTAATTTTAGAAATTAGTGGAAATGATATTAAACGATTATATCGTTATTTAGATGTGTCTTTTGACTTATGGCAAGGAGAAAGCGATGCATACCAATATATTGCTTCAACCGAAGAAATTCTTCGTGAAAAAGATTTAATTGAAGATAGTGAAGGGGCTAAAGTAGTGGAAGTAAAAAAAGAAGAAGATACGAAAGAAATTCCACCACTCATTTGGCAAAAGAGCAATGGTGCCTATCTTTATGGAACGACTGATCTAGCAACCATCTATGAACGTGAACAGAGATTTCATCCAGATTATATTTGCTATGTTGTCGATAATCGCCAAAATCTTCATTTTGAACAAGTATTCCGTGTTGCTAAAAAAGCAGAAATAACAGATGCTAATTTAGAATTTTTAGGATATGGAACTGTGAACGGAGAAGATGGAAAACCATATAAAACGAGAAGTGGTAACACTCCAAAACTAGATGGTTTATTTGAACAGACAAAAGAAATATTCTTGTCGAAAAAAGAAGAAAATAAAGAGAAAAGTGAAGAAGATATTCGTAAAATTGTGAATGCAATTTTGAAATTTGCTGATTTACAAAATAGCCGTGAAAGAGATTATATCTTTGATATTCAGAAATTTTCTAATACTGTAGGAAAAACGGGACCATATATTTTATATACTTATTTAAGAATTGATAAAATATTAAAACAAGAAGAAGTTCCAAGTCGTTTATCTTCTCAAATTTATAATGAAACAGATCGTAATTTACGTTTAAAATTATTAGAACTGGATAAAGTAATCTTAGCAGCATTTACAGATAGAAAACCAAATTATATTGCCGATTACATTTATCAATTATCTGATTTAGCCAATTCATTCTATCAGAACAATCATCTTGCAAACTTAGAAGATCAAACGAAGAAAAATGATTGGTTATATGTATTAACATTGACGAATAAAGTGTTAAAAGAAATGTTATTTCTAATTGGAATAGAAATACCAACTTTTATGTAAGTTATATATGGAGGGAATTATGAAATTAAAAAAAATGCCAAAAGAAGAATTAGAATTAATGTCTTATACTGATTTAACAGAAATGTTATTAAAAGAAAATAAAAAACCAATGAATACCCCTACTGTATTTCATAAAATTTGTGATTTACTAGGTTTTAGTGAAGATGAATATGCTTCTAAGATAGGTGATTATTAT
>CALVKP010000017.1 GCA_944332735.1 uncultured Bacilli bacterium
GGATAACTTCCGCTAAATCCTCTTTTGTCACCGTCTTCTTCTCTTTTTTATAAAGAGATAACTCTAACGTATTCAAATCATTCATAATCTCATTCTCTTTAGACTTTAACTTAGAAGCCCTTTTAAAGTCTTGACTTACAATCGCTTCTTTTTTCTCATCGATAACCTTTTGCAACTTCTTATGCATTTCATTATATCTTTTCAACTCTTTACTCTCTTTTAATCTTACTCTTGCACATACCTCATCCAAAATATCAATCGATTTATCTGGTTCATATCGATCATAGATATATTCTCTCGATAAATTTACGATATCACGAATACAGGTATCAGATAAGGTCACACAGTGATATTTCTCATAAATTGGTTTAATTTTCGTTAAAATATGAATTGTTTCTTCAACACTTGGTTCTTCAACAAATACCTTTTGAAATCTTCTTTCTAAAGCACTATCACTTTCAATAAACTTCTTATATTCGTCTATCGTTGTTGCTCCAATTAAATGCAGTGTCCCACGTGCTAAAGCTGGTTTTAAGATATTAGAAGCATCGATTGCCCCTTCTGCTCCACCTGCTCCTACTAGGGTATGAATCTCATCAATAAATAAAATAATATCATCATTTTCTTCAATTTCTTTTAAAATCTTACGCATTCTTTCTTCAAATTCCCCACGGTACTTTGTTCCAGCTACTAAAGTAGCCATATCAACACTAATAATCCGTTTATTCTTTAAAGAAATAGGTACTTCTCCTTTTTTAATACGACTACTTAACTCTTCTACAATCGCTGTTTTTCCCACTCCCGCAAGTCCTACTAAAATAGGATTATTTTTTTTCTTTCTCGTTAAGATCTCCATTACCCTACGGATTTCTTGCTCTCTTCCAATCACAGGATCTAACTTTTTATTCTCTGCTTTTTTATTTAAATCTATTCCAAATTCTTCTATCAATAATTTTTTATGATTACTTTTCTTATGCGTTTGATTTAGTTTATAAGAAAACTCTTGATATAATTCATCAATATCAACATCCATACCAATTAAAATACGAATTGCAACCCCTTCGCCTTCTTCTAATAAACTAGAAAATAAATGTTCTACAGTTACAATTCCCTGATTATTTTCTTTACTATCTACAATTGCCTGTTCTAAGACACGCTTTAAAAGTGGTGTATATAAAAACCACGCACTTTCTTTACTACCAACCCCTACTACTTTTATAATTTCTTCTTTTACATTTTCATAAGTAACTTGATAACTTTTTAATTTTTCACGAATGATATTTTTATCATGTAATATAGCAAGTAAAAGATGTTCACTACCAACATAAGGATGTCTTAAATTTTTCATTTCAGCTTTGGCTTGTACTAATATTTTTCTTGTATCTTCTTCAAAATTTCCAAACATAGAATCTCCTTTCACATCCATTCTATGTCTATGATGGAAAATATTTTGTCTTTTTAAACCAAAACTTAAAAAAAATAAACATCTTTTATCGACACAATTATCTTTTATCTAAAAATCCATTCGCACTATCTTTAAAATAATCTTCAAGGTTTTTATAACCTCTCATAATTCTTTCATTTAACATTTGCATAGATGCTTCTTCTTCTGGGGTTGGCTTTCTATTAGCAGCACGAAACATAGCACGTTGCCTTGCTAAAGAATCTATTGCTTGTTGAATACATTTTGCGTAAGCTACTACTAACTCATTCATCACACATCTCTCCTTCATAAATAAAAAAGCAGTAGTTGTTATACTACTGCTTAACTAATTGTAATTATACACATGTTGTTAACTATTGTCAATTCCTATTTTGTTAATTTTTGAAAGTTTTTTGGTATTTTACTAGAAAATTGTAATTTTTTATGAGTAACAGGATGCACGCAAGAGAACATAGATGCATGTAACAGTAAACGATGCATTGGATTAGTTTTAGCTCCATATTTTTTATCTCCAACCAAAGGACAACCTAAACTTTTACAAGCTACACGAATTTGATTCTTACGTCCTGTTTCTAATTGAAAACGGACATAGGCATACTTTCCATTTTCTTCCATCACTTCATAATGAGTAATTGCTTTTTTCCCCTCTTTCATACTTGTCTCATATACCATATACTGTTCATTTTCTTTCAAATACTGAATAATAGTTCCCTTTCTTTTTTTTAAAACTCCCTCTGTTACTCCCACATATTCTCTTTTTAATACAAGTTCATTCCAATGATCTTGAAACATTCTTTTTAATTTCTGATTTTTACAAAATAAAATCACTCCAGATGTATCTTTATCTAGACGATGAACAATAAATATACGATTCGATGCTTTCTTTTGTTTTACATAATAAGATACTTCTCGATATAATGTATTTTCTTCGTGTTTCTCTGTTCCGATTGTTAATACACCTGATGGTTTATCAACGACAATGATATCATCATCTTCGTAAATAATATTTAAAGAAGTAGGAATTTCTTTTTCCTTTAATGTAATTTTATCCCCTATTTTTAATGGATAATTATACTTTGTTTGTACTTTTCCATTCACTTCTATAATTCCATTGGTAAGTAATCCTTTTCTTTTATGTTTCGATACATCTGTCATATTTTTATCTAAAAAATCTTTTAAAATACATACATCTTTTACTACATATTCTTTTCGCATAACAACTCGTTCCATTCTTTTTCACGAAAGCCAACTAAAATGAATGAATCTGAAACCACTAAGGGTCTTTTAATTAACATGCCATGTTGACTTAATAATTCTAACTTCTCATCTTCACTCATCGTATCTAATCTATCTTTTAAAGAAAATTCTTTATATAGATTTCCACTCGTATTAAAAAACTTTTTAATGGGATACTGACTTATGGTTAAATATTTTTTTAATTCTTCTTTCGTTGGTGTTTCTATTGTAATATCACGATCATGAAATTCAATGTTGTGATCGTATAACCATTTTTTGGCTTTTTTACATGTAGAACACTTTGGATATTCAATCAATTCTACCATACTATCACCCTCTCTTTTTTTATTCTATCATGTTTATAGATAAAAAAGACAAAAAAAGGGGGAATCCCCCTATATTTGATCTGTAGAACCAAATCCACCCATTCTCATTTTATCCGATGTATCTTCATCTGCAATTAAATATTTTTGAAATATTGCTTGTCCTACTGCTTCTCCTTTTTTAATGTATACATCTTCTTCTTTTAAATTAATACATTGAATAAATATATGTCCTTCGTTATCTGGATTGTTATAATAATCAGAATCAATGACACCTACATTATGAGGAAATGTGATTCCTTGCTTTTTCGGTCCAGAACTTCGTGGAACAATTAATAATACTTCATCATTTTGCATATATGCTTTTAATCCAGTTGGAATCAAAGTAGGTTTCATTCCTTTTTGAAAGCTAGGTAGTACTACATCTTCTGCTGCTTCAATATCATATGCTGCAGAAAATTTTGTTTTTCTAACTGGTATATGAATATCTTTATTTTCATATTCTTTTACAATTTCAAATCCTCTTGTTCTCATATTACACTCCTACTAATTCTTTTGTATCGTCAAATAATACTATCTTGTTTTTCTTTAAAGATTTTTGTACATCAATTACTCTTTGATTAGAAGAACCACACCATTTTAATCTAAAATCATGTAATTCATCTTGATATTGACCATCTACTAATACATCAATATATTTCATTACTTCTTTCTCTTTTAAATCTCGATCAAATAAGAACCCACTCCAACACCAAATCGTTTTATTAGGGTATCTTTCTTTAAATGCTTTGGCTAATTTGGTCGTACCTTCGATATTTTTAGGATGCATTGGTTCTCCTCCTAAAATAGATAAGCCAACAATAAAATCTTTACTAGCTAATTCTAATACTTTGTCGATCGTTTCATCTGTAAATTCTTTCCCCTGTTTAAAATCCCAAGTTTCAGGGTTAAAACAATTCTTACAATGGAAAGTACATCCCTGCATAAAAACAGATACTCTAACGCCTGGGCCGTTAGAGATATCCATTTTTCTTATTTTATTATATCTCATAATTATAAATCAGCATCCTTATTGTCGATATGAATGACTCTTTCTTTAATTTCTTGTGTTCTTCCTTTATTCCAGAAATGAGTTCCGATATAACCACAAGTTCTTCTAGCTACATTTAACTTATCATGATCTCTATTACCACACTCTGGACAATACCACTCTAAGTTATCATCTAGTAAGATTTCTCCTTCATATCCACATACTTGACAATAATCTGACTTTGTATTTAATTCTGCATACATAATATTATCATAAATAAATTGAATTACTTCCATAACTGCATCCAAGTTATTTGTTAAATTAGGAGTTTCAATATAACTAATCGCTCCTCCTGGAGAAAGGGCTTGGAATTCACTCTCTAGTTTTAATTTCGTAAAGGCATCAATTTCTTCAAATACAGGTACATGATAAGAATTTGTAATATAATCTCTATCTGTAATTCCCTTAATTTTACCAAAACGATCTCTTAAACATTTCGCAAATTTATAAGTAGTTGATTCAATTGGCGTTCCATAAACACTATAATCGATATCTTCTTCTTTTTTCCACTTGTTACATGCATCATTTAATCTTCTCATGACTTCAAGACCAAATTCTTTTCCTTTTCCATTGTCTGTATGAGAATGTCCTGTCATGAATTTCACACATTCATATAATCCTGCATAACCAAGTGAAATTGTAGAATATCCATGGTGCAACAATTCATGGATACTTTCTCCTTTTTCTAAACGAGCTAAAGCTCCATGTTGCCATAAAATAGGAGCAACATCACTTGTTACTTTAGATAATCTCTTATGTCTAATCTGAAGTGCTCTATGACATAATTCCAATCTATCATCCATAATTTTCCAGAATAAATCCATATCTTTATCAGAAGATAAAGCCACATCTACTAAGTTAATGGTAACAACACCTTGGTTAAATCTACCATAGTATTTTCCTTTACCTTCTACATAATTTTTCGCTTTGGCAATATTTCCTAGACTAATAGAACGATCAGGTGTTAAAAATGATCTACATCCCATACATGGATAACATTCTCCTTCCCCGTATTCATTCTTCTTTAATTGTTTCATAATCTTTTCAGAAATATAGTCAGGAACCATACGTTTTGCAGTACATTTCGCTGCTAATTCAGTTAAATAATAATACTTACTCTCTTTATGGATATTGTCTTCTTCTAACACGTATAAAAGTTTTGGAAAAGCTGGAGTAATATATACCCCCTTTTCATTTTTCATACCCTGTAAACGTTGTTTTAATACTTCTTCAATAATCATAGCAAGTTCTTCTTTATACTCTTCCGTTTCACCTAAGTATAGACAAACACTTAAGAAAGGAGCTTGACCATTGGTTGTCGTCATAGAATTAATTTGATATTGGAATGTCTGTACTCCATCAGTAATTTCCTTGGCTAGATCTTCTTTCGCATATTTTTCACAATCAGCTTTTGAAAATTTTCTTTTCTTATATTTATCGTAAAAACGATTATAACTTTCTCTTACAAATGGCGCTAAATGAGTCATTGTAATCGTAGCTCCACCATATTGACTAGAATTAACTGCTGTAATTAATTGCGTTGCAATTGTCATGGCTGTTAAAAATCTATGAGGTTTTTCAATCATAACATCATTGATATTGGTACCATTTTGAAGCATATCCTCCAAATTGATTAAATCACAATTATGAAGTGCATTTTGTGCGAAATAATCCATATCATGGAAATGAATAATTCCTTCATCATGTGCTTTTACAATATCTTCTGGAAGCAAGAATCTTCTCGTAATATCTGTAGAAGTAATTCCTGCAATATAATCTCTTTGTGTTGTAACAACTCTGGCATTCTTATTCGAATTTTCTGTATTCCAATAATCATTTTCACCATCGATTAATTCTTTAATAGAAAGATCGGTTGTATTGCTTTTTCTAACAAGTTCTCTTGTATAGCGATAAGTAATATATTCTTTTGCTAAAGCAAATTTATTCAGTGCCATTAATCTCATTTCAATAATATCTTGTATATCTTCTACAAGCATTCTTCTTTTTTTGAGACCTTCAATATATTTAATAATATTCTTAATTTGAATATCAGATACTCTTTCTTCTTCTGGTACTTCTTTGTTTGCTTTTTTAATTGCAATTTCAATTTTTTCTGGACAATAATCAACAATGTGTCCATCTCTTTTAATTATCTTCATTCTGACTCCTCCTACTCTGACACTACCATAACTATAGCACATTCTTTTAAAAAAGATTGTTGCAATTGCAACAATTCAAAAAAAATGATATTATTTTACTAAGAGGTGTAAAATGGAACGTCTATTCTATCAAATTAGTGACAATGAAAAAGAAAAATTACTGCGTTTATTAGAAACAAATATCTTAAGTTTTCCGAAACATATTGTTATGTTTTCTAACACGCAAGACAATATGATAGGAATTATTTTAAAAGGACATGTTCAAATTACTAGAACAGATTATCTAGGTAATAGAACAATTATTGAAGAACTAGAAGAAGGCGATATATTTGGGACCCTACTCTCATCTTTAGATAGCGATGAATGTGAAGTTATTACAAAAGAAGAATCACAAGTATTAATGATCGATTACAATAGTATTATCCAATGTCCCTATACCCAGTATAAATACTTTAATCAATTCATTAAAAACCTACTAGAGATTACGACAAATAAAATAGAAGAAAAAAATGAAAGAATCGAAATACTTGCAAAGAAAACAATCCGTGATAAGTTACTTTCCTACTTTAACATTTATGCGAAAAAACACGGTTCAAGAATCATCTACTTACCATTTAGTTATACCACATTAGCAGATTATATCGCAGTTGACAGGAGTGCTATGTCAAGAGAATTAAAATATTTAAAAGAAGAAGGCTTTATCGAAACAAAAGGAAGAAAAATTACATTACTTTATAAATAAAAATGTAGAATCATCTACATTTCCAAAATTAGAATTTCAACCACACCATTGGTGTGGTATTTTGATGCGAATAAAAAATTCGAAATTTCCGAATTTTCTCATAGATACTTTTAGAATTCCATATATTTTATATTAGTTTTAATAAGCATACACTTTCAATATGATCTGTATTAGGAAACATATCGACAAAGGTGATTGTTTCAAACTGATATTTAGGTTCTAAATCCTTGATATCACGAGCTAATGTAACTGGATTGCAAGAAACATAAATGATGCGGTGTGGTTGTAGTTTTAAAAGATATTCCTTAGTCTTTTGATCTAACCCACTACGTGGTGGATCAACAATCACTTTATTAGCTTGTAAATGGAATTTTTCTAAGATTGTTTTGGTATCTCCCACATAGAATTCTATATTCTTAGTACGATTGATTTCTTGATTCTTTTTCGCACTCACGATGGCTTCTTTTACAATTTCTACACCATATACATACTTGACAAAAGGAGCAATGTAAAGTCCAATTGTTCCAGCACCACAATAAAGATCTAAGATGATATCATCCTTACTAGGTTCCAACTTTTCTTTTACTTCATCATATAGTTTTTTTGTCATCTTTGTATTAACTTGAAAAAAAGACTCAGGTCTTACTAAATAATTCCTATCCCCTATTTTTTCCAATATTTCTCTATTTTTATAAATACATCTATTATCCACATAAATCGAAGTAACAAAATCTTTTATCCTGTGGATAATTTCTTCTTCTTTTAAATTTTCCTGTGGATAAAAAACAATTTGGGTTTTTAATCCATCTTGAAATGTACGAATCATCACCTTTTCCACAGACTTTAAAAACGTAGCTCCTTTTAATTCTGTTAACAACTGGTTGATAGTTGGATGTACCAATAAACATTTATCAATTTCCACAAACTGATGACTTTCTTTTTGATAAAACCCTAATCTCCCATCTTTCACATGAAATACTACTTTATTACGATAATAGAATTCATCACTTGCAATCATATCTGGATTTTTTAGTTCAATACCAGCAAATTTCTTTAATATTTGAATTCCTTTATTTTTTTTATATTCTAATTGCTTACAATAAGTAAGATGCATTAAATTACAACCACCACAAGTCTCATAATAGATACATTTAGGTATAACACGATCCATACTTGTAATAATTCTTTCTATGACTTTTGCTTCATAAAATTTCTTTTTTTCTTTGGTAATGAAAACACGTACTACTTCTTGTGGTAATGCATTTTCAACAAAGACAATT
Organism: uncultured Bacilli bacterium; assembly: GCA_944332735.1. GTDB lineage: Bacteria > Bacillota_I > Bacilli_A > RF39 > UBA660 > UMGS2016. The sequence continues at coordinate 8,275 of CALVKP010000017.1, forward strand.
TTCCCATCAATATAACCAATTCCTCGACCTTGATCGTCTAATCTTACAATTTCTACTTGAAATTCCATATACATCCCTCACATTCATTGTATCATGTATTCTTTTATTTTTTGAAATTTCCAAATATTTTCTTTATTTTTGTTCACAATAAAATAGAGGGATAATATGAAAAAAATAGAAAAAAGTATTGATCAAGTATTTACTACCATTCAAAAAATGAATGGCAAAAGTAGTGATATTAAAACGAGAAAAATTATACAAAATCAATGTCAAATTGGTATTTTATTTTTACAAAGTGTTAGTAGTGATGATAAGATCAGTGATATTTTAATACACAGTATTATGGAAATTATGGAAGATCATACTGTCAGTGAAAAACAACTATTTCAAGGATTATATAACCATTTATACAACGGAACGATTAAAGAAATAACTACTTACCAAGATCTTTTTTATCACTTAGTAAATGGTTTTACTGCAATTTTAGTAGAGGGAGAAAACAAAGCTATTGTTGTTGAAACAAAAAGTACACTAGATAGAGGGATTCAAGAGTCGAATACAGAAACATCATTACGTGGTCCGAAAGATAGTTTTACAGAAAATATTGTTGTCAATCAGGGACTGATTCGTAAACGTATTAAAGATCCCAACTTGTATTTTGAAGAATTATTTGTCGGTCGTAGAACCAAGACAAAAATTAATTTAGCGTATTTAAGTGATGTGGCAGATCAAAAAAGAGTTGAGAAAATAAAAAAGAAATTACAAGAAATTGATATTGATGGAATTTTAGATAGTGGTAATTTACGTAGTTTTTTAAATTCACAAAAATCAGTATTTCCAAAAATCATGAGTACAGAAAGACCTGATTTTGTATGTGGTTTTTTATTAGAAGGAAAAATTGCCATATTAGTAGAAAATACTCCATTTGTTCTTATTTTTCCAACACTATTGATTGATTTTATTCATACTCCAGGAGATTATTATCAAAAATCATATAACGTTAATTTCTCCCGTTTTTTAAGAATATTTGGCTTTTTTATTACCCTTCTTGTTCCCGCTGCCTATATTGCCATTATGACCTATAATCCAGAGATGATACCTGATAAATTATTTATTAGTGTTGCCGTCCAAAGAGAAGGCGTTCCCTTTCCTACAGCAATTGAAATACTTATGTTAGGTATTACCTTTGAACTACTACGGGAATGTGATCTTAGAATGCCATCTAAAATGGGAACAGCAATTAGTGTTGTAGGAGGACTTGTTTTAGGTGATGCCGCAGTAAATGCTGGAATTGTCAGTCCTTTTGCTGTCATTATTGTCGCTATTACATCCATTGCAGGTCTTTTATTTTCAGATATCGATATGGTAAATGCACTCCGTTGGTGGCGTCTTATCTTTATTCTCTTTGCCTCTATGTGTGGTATGATTGGCGTTGTCATTGCTAGTATTTTATTAATTACCCATCTATCTACGCTAGAAACTTTTGGTATACCTTATTTAACACCTTTCGCACCTTTCTATTTCAAAGAACAAAGTGATGCTTTATTCTTAAAAATAAAAACCAAAATAAAAGATAGACCCCGTTACTTATCTTCCAAAAACAAAAGAAGATTAAATTGGGAGGTGAAAAAATGAAAAAGAAATTATTTTTATTCCTCTTTGTTAGTATCTTTTCTCTATTATTAACAGGATGTTATAACTATCATGAATTAGAAAATCTAGCGATCGTGACAGGCCTCAGTATTGATAAAAATGAAAATCAATATACCATTGGCGTATTGATTGCTAATTCTAAAAAACAAGAAGCTAGTAGTAAAGAAGGCCAAAGTCAAACCATTGTCTATGAAGGAAAAGGTGACACTGTCATGGAAGCTTTCTATAATATTGATTTAGAAAGTCCTAAACAATTATACATAGGTCATTTAGCCGTTGTTGTGATTGATGAAAATATTGCGAAAAATGAAATTGAAAAAATATCGGATATTTTAATTCGTAGTCCAGAGAGTAGAAAAAATTTTTATATTGTGATTGCAAGAGATGCGAAAGCAGAAGATGTTTTAAAAATTACTTCTCCACTAGAATCATACCCATCACAAAGTGTTTCTATGAATTTAAAAAACACATCTACTTATCAAGGGATTTCTACTGACTTAACCTATAGTGAGTTTATCGCATCTATGTTAACACCTGGCATTAATCCAACTCTACCAACTATTACAATTACAGGAAGTGTGAAAGAAGGAGAAAAACAACAAAATCTAGAAAGTACAGACCCTAAAACCAAATTAAAATTAGACACCCTGGCTATCTTTCGTAACACAAATTTATTAGGATATGTCAGTGAAGATGAAAGTCGTATGATTAATATTCTAAATCGTAGAACATCTTATTCGTTAGAAAGTATTCAGTACAAAAATAATCGTATTGTCTTTCATTTATCAAATTTTAACATTAAAAGAAAAGCTGCTCTAAAAAATAATAAACCTATAATGAATATCTCATTACAAGCAACAGCAGCCATTAATGAAATTAACAGCAATATCAATTTAAGTGATCCAAAGATCATAACGGAAATCAATCAATTACTAGAAGAAAGAATCAAACAACAAATACTTCATACCATTCATGTAACACAAAATGAATTTAAAAGTGATATCTTTGGTTTTGGAAATCTCTTTTATCAGAAATATCCAAAATACTATTCTAATATAGAACTACATTGGGATGAAGAAGAATATTCAAAAATAAAAATGAATGTAAAAGTTCATATAGATTTAGAAACAAAAGGATCTTTAGAACAGACAATTAGGAGGGAAATGTATGGAAAAACAACTAAGTAAAGAACAAGTATCAATTATCTCTTATTTTTTAATTCGCTCTTGTTTTATGGGACTTGCTATGGAAATGTTAGTTCAAATTGCCAAACAAGATAGTATCTTTGGCTTATTCCTTGGAGCATTACTTGGAATCATTCCATTTTTACTGTACCAATATCTTATGAATTATAATCCCAATTTTAGTATCATGGAATTAAATATCCATGCCTTTGGTAAGAAAATAGGAAAAATAATTAATCTATTACTCATCATCTTTGTCTTTTTCCTAGGAACCATTGTTTTTTGGAATTTAATTATCTTTATTTCTTCTCAATATTTATACCAAACACCTACTTTATTTATCGCAATTATGTTTATTATTCCAATCTTCTATTTACTAATTAGAAGATTAAAAGGGATTGCAAGAGTTTCTATGATATTAATTATTTTTTCTCTCATACTATACTTCATTAGTATTTTTGGATTAATGGGACAAGTTCACTGGTATAATTTTAGACCACTATTTACAACTCCTGTATCTAGTATTTTAAATGCTAGTTTTCACTATTTTGCTTATTGTACCTTAATTTTATTTCTAATTACAATTATACCAAAAAAACAGATTGCACAACGTGATAAGAAAAACTGGAAAACATCTTGGAAAATAGGTTATTTTCTTATTCATTTATTTACTTTTTCGGCTCTATTTTTTACGATTGCTGTATTTGGTATTAAAATGACATTAATTTATCAATATCCTGAATTTCATATTTTAAAACGAGTCAATATTGTAGGAGTATTAGAGCGAATCGAAAGTACTTTAGCATTTCGATGGATATTTGATTTCTTTATTTCTATTACTTTCTGTCTTTACTTTGTAACAGAGGGAATTAAAAGAACATTTCAAATTCAAAAAGATAAATTATTGATATTTATTCAAATACTTGTATGTATTATGATTACTTATTGTAGTACCACTATTTTTGCTAATAACACTGAAGGTTTTTACTTTCTTACAAACTACTTTCCACTTCTTTTAGTTTTCTTCTTCCTAGTAATACCAAGTATCACTTATTTACGATTGATCACAATGCGAAAAAAGGAACAAAAAACGTTTTCTACAAAATAGAAAACGTTTTACTTTAAATAATTTGCTAAAAAGAAAATTGCTGCTGTTGTTAAAGCTACCATCACTAAGAATAAAATTGCTTTCAAAAACAAATTTCCTTTTTTCTTTGGTTCTTCTAATTCATCACTTAACTCATTAAAATCTTCATCACTAAAATTTAAACTAGAAGTAAAGAAAGAATTATCTAATGTTCTTTCCTCTTCAAAATCATCATCTTCACGATATGTTTCTTTTTCCGATGCTAATAAATTTTGAATCGTTTTTGATTCATCCTGATCTTCTTCTTCACGTAAACTATCAAGCATAGATAAACTTAAAGTCGTATCTCCAACTTTTTTTAAATCTTTTTCATTGATTTCTGGTTCTTGATTTTGAATTTTAATATTTTTTAAAATATCATACCCTGTATCTTGTAATGAACGATAACAATCATCATTATCTTCTTCTCTTTCATCTTTGGCTTTATTTAAAATATCTCTAATATCATAATTTTTCTCATCCATATCTTGGAAAGTTGCAATCTCCCCAGTTTTATCTAAATTTTCTTGTTCTTCTACAATTGGATGTACTCTTTTCTTTGGTTCTTCTTCTCTCATTAATAATTCTTTAATTTTATTAATATCAACAGAGCTTGTATTATCAATTCTAGCTACACCTTCTACACTAGAATATTCTAGAGGTGCTTCTACTCTGGCATATAAATGTTCATTTCGTTTCGTACGCATACCAGTTGGCTCTACTTCTTGATTACGGTATCGATCCATACGACTTGCCATATCTACATCACCTCGTATTATTATCATAACATAATTCGACTTTTTTTGAAACCATTTCCTTGTATTTTTCCTTGTATTTTTGTATAATGAACTGGGTGATAAAATGGAAAAAGTAAAAGTAGATCAAAATATATGTATTGGTTGTGGTGCTTGTTTTGGTAGCTACCCAGATTGTTTTGAAATGGATGATAATGGACTTGCGAAAGAAAAAGAAAACTTAAATGAAGAACAATTAGAAGAAGCCAAAGAAGCAATTGATCTTTGTCCTGTAGGTGCCATCCAAGAAACGATAGAAGAACAAAAATAAAAAGGAAATCCTTTTTATTTTTTTGTTAAAAATTCAATTGTTTGTTGTATGACGGTTTGATGAAATTCATCATAAAAGCAATGAGAAGCTCCCTCTATTAGTTGTACTTCAATATGATTTGATTGAAGTTGTAATGACTGCTGATAAGGAACAATAATATCTCTAGTTCCGTGAATTATTTTCACTGGTTTATGATAATGACTTAATATTTCTTTGGGGTGATACTTTTTCGCATCGTGAAATATATTCATATTAAATTTAACCCCATCTACACCAAAAATCGCATAGCCATTTTTACGAATTTGTTTGATTGCTTCCTCTCCTAAAAATTCTCTACAGAAATGGTTCTGCGGATGCATAATATTGTTTTCATAATCTATTAATGGACTCCATAATACCATCCGCTCAATATTTATTTCATTAGCCAATATCGTAGCAACTCCACCACCATAGGAAACTCCAACAACATCTACCATTTTATGTGGATATTTTTGCAATAATACCTTTGCTTCTTGTAATACAGAAGAAATCGTTACATCTTCTGTATTTCCTTCTGACTTTCCATGGCCTAAATAATCGAAACGTAAAGAATCTATTCCATGTTCTAATAATTGTTTAGATAATTCATCAAAATTACCTTTTTCTTCTTGATCACTACCAAAGCCATGTAATAATAAAACCAATGCATCATAATTCTCATGTACATAAGTATATGCGATTTTTTTCTTATGTACTGTAATCGTTCCTCTTACAATCATGCCATATCATCTTTCTGAATTGGATTTAAAACAAAATGAAGTAATGTTACAACTGCCATAATCATCGCTGCGATGAAAAAAGAGGTTGCCATTCCATTCGAAAATGGAGTTTGTAATATACGAATCACATAAGGAGATAAAAAACAACCAAATTGACCAGCACCATTAAAAATCGCAATCGCAAATGCACTTTGTTCTTCCTCTACCATATTCGCTGAAAACGTAATTCCTGCTGGATTACGAGAAGCAAATGAGAAACCTAAGAGCGCAGAACCTATAAAGATAAATATCACTTGGTTCAAAGAAATAAGTAATAGTGCAATTGTGGCTAGAAAACAAGCAAAAGTTAACGTATGTTGTTTCATCACTTTTACAATTTTATTTAAAATCATACCTGCTATAATACCAATCAATGTATAAAGAGCAGTTGCTAAACTACTTATTTGTGAAGAATAACCTAAGTCTTCTAGTAATACTGCAACACTGGTATTAAATATATTTAAAGCGATAAAAAATAATATAGAAATAATACCTAACCAATATAATCGTAATGGTAATTTCTTCTTTATTTTCTTTTCTTGTACTAATTTATCATTTGGTAAAAAGGATAATAATATGACAATGGCAAACAATGCGGTTAAATAACAAAGATATGAGGTTGTCCAATGAATGGTTGCAAGTATACCACTTAAATAAGAAAATAAAGTACCTCCAACACTGACAAAGACAGATTGATAACCCATTACTTTCATTTTATCAGTACCCGTAAAATAATAAGAAATTAAAGTAGAACTAATGACATTGACAAGTCCTGTTCCTAACCCTAACAAGATACTAGAAAGATAAACTTGCCATAAATAACGATGGAATAAAACAGGAATGATTCCTCCAATCGCAATGAAACATAGTCCTAGTGCTCCAATATGTTTCATACTAATCTTTTTAGATAATGGTGTACATAAAAACATAGTAATTACTGAAAATAAAGGAATAAAGGTAACAATGATTTGAATATGTTCTAAAGAAGTATTGGGAAAATCATGATATATACTTGCAACAATCGGAGTAATTGCCATATAAGATAGTAAATACATACTAAGTAACATAATAGCAATTAGTTTTTTTCTTTTTTGATTCATTGTTTTATAAATAAAAAGCCATATGGCTTTTTATTTTTCTCTCCTTGTATATTTTACTGCTTTTTCATATCCTTTTAATGTAAAATAAGCAAGTAATGTTGAAATAAGTGCTCCTACTACTGCAAATAATAACGCATTTCCAACACGGCTAAATGTACGAAGATCGATATCTAATAATACAGTTAAATATCCATATGCGAATAAGAATCCTAAAATTCCAGCAATAATGATATATGGAATATTTCTTAAAAATGCTTTTCCGATTGATAATTTTCTATCTAATACTTTTGCTGTACCTTTTAGTACAACAATTCCATTTAATAACGTTGGAACAGCACAACTCATAATACCACCAAAAATATTTGGTACTAAGTTTTCTTTATCGACTCCAACTAAATAAATTAAACCAAATCCGAGAAAAAATCCAATAATTAATCCCGGTAATAATTGTTTGACGATATCTTTACTTTTCATATAACTCCTCTAATGACTGAAATACAGGTACTCCTGTATAAGTCAATGACCTTTCTTTATGGTTTAAAACACGAATGACTCCTGCTGCTAATGCTTCTAATTCAAATTCTCCAGGCATTACAACAATCTTAGCCATCGTTTTACAGTAATTTCTTATTTTAGATACAACATATGCATCATTGGCAATTCCTCCTGTTAAAATAATAGCAGAGCAATTTCCTTTTAGCGAAGCATACATTGCTCCAATTTGTTTTGCAATTTGATAGATCATCGCATCTAAAATAATTTTAGCTTTTTTATTTCCTTTTTTTATCATTTCATGGACTTTTCGAATATCATTGGTTCCTAGCCATGCCATTAATCCCCCATTTTTACCAATGTAGTTTTTAATTTCTTGTTCTGTATATGTTTTACTCATACACATCTTTAATACTGCTTTAGCAGGTAAAAATCCACTACGATTTGGTGTCATTGGGCCATCGCCATTTACAATATCATTACAATCTATCATTTTTCCTTTACGATGGGCAGCAATACTAATTCCCCCACCAATATGACAAATAATTAAATTTAAATCTTGATATTGTTTTCTGATTTTTTTCGCATAGCGAATTGCGATTTCTTTTTGATTTAATGCATGAATACGAGACTCACGATAAATACCTGGAATCCCTGTAATACGTGCTTCTGTAATAAACTCATCTACATCTGGTGGATTCACACAGAAAGATGGTCTTCTATATTGTTCTCCTAAATTTTTAGCAATCACAATCCCTAATGCCGAAGGATGTTTTACAATTTTCATCTCTTTCGCATCACGATACATTAAATCATTAATCAAATAAGTACCACCTTTACAGCATTGTAAAGATCCTCCACGTCCAGAAAATGCATCGATAGAACTCATATCAATTTTTTCTTTTTCCAGTGTTTGAATCACTGTTTTTAAACGAAAATCATATTGATCACTAATATCTTTAAACTTTTCTAATTCTTTTGCACTATGTTCAATACTCTTTTTAAATACTAATGTTTCATTATCAAATAATCCAATTTTTGTACTAGTACTTCCAGGATTGATTGCTAAAACACGAAATTTAGTTTTTACCATTTTCTAATTCTCCTGCTCGAACAACAGAAATTGCAATATTTCCAACTAATTCAGATACTGGTGCTCCTCTAGAACAATCACTACAAATTTTCTTAAATCCTTGTAATAATGGTCCATATGCATCAGCATTTCCAAATCTTTGAATTAATTTTACTCCAATATTTCCAGCATTTAAATCTGGGAATATTAAAATATTCGCTTGTCCCGCAACTTCACTTTCTCTTTTTACTTTCTTTTTAGCAACTTCTGGAATGATTGCACTATCTAATTGAAATTCTCCATCAATTTTTAAATCAGGTCGACGTTCTTTGGCTATTTTAATAGCACTTACAACTTTATCTACTAATTCTCCACTTCCTGATCCACATGTAGAATAAGATAACATCGCACATCTCGGTTCAAATCCTGTTACTGCACGCACGGTATCACAAGCAGCAATTGCAATACTTGCTAACTCATTGGCACTTGGATTTGTACATACTGCACAATCACCTACTGCAATGATATTGGTACCATTTGTGAATGTAAAATTAGGAAGTTCCGCAATCCCAACACTAGAAATTGTATCTAAGTTATCTTGTAAACCGATGATAGTCTGAGCAGCAAAGATAAATTCTCCAGTACTACTAGATATTCCCGCAAAAGTAACATCGACATCTCCTACTGCTTCCATCATAAGTGCAAAATTTAATGGATCTTTCATACGGCGTGTTAATGATTTTTCGCCATAAATAATTCCTGGTAATTGTAAGTAACGTTTTAACACATCTTGTTGATATGTCTCATCCATATGATCTAGATATTCAAATTTAGAATCATCTATTTTATTTTCACTTACTAGTTTTTTTACTTCCTCTATATTACCAACTACAACAACATTGGCATATCCATTTTGTGCTACTTCCACCATCGCTTGTAGCATTTTTAAATCTGCTGCTTCAGGAAAGGCAACCCTTTTCGGATTTGCCTTTGCCTTTGCATAGATTCGTTCCATTAACGTATTTTTCATATTATCTATAGATATAATCTCCATCTTCATAACGTGGTGGAATTTCAGGAATTACTAAGTAAGAATCATATTTTCCTCCTGTGTGAATAATATGTTCTCCCTTATTATCTGCAAACCATACAAGTGGTTCAAACCATTCATCACGAATATAACGTCCAGCAATTTGGATACGTAATTTTTGTCCTTTGTGCCAAATTCTACTTAATGGCCAAATTTCAATATCAACAGGAACAATTTCACCAGGTTTTAATTTTTCTACACGATCATGAGTATGAATTGGTTGGTATTCCGTTGATTTTTCTTCATCTAAATGACGTGCAGATACACGTAATTTTCCCCATGCTCCTGGATGTCTTTCTGTTCCAAAAATCGTAACAGGTAATTCTTCATCTTTGGTAGATAGTTTTTTGATGGTAATGAATAAATCCATATCATCATGTCCTTTTGCTTCTACCCAAAGACGTAATTTCATATATCCAGTAAGTTCTGTATCTTTTCTAAATGTATAATCAAAGTTTGTTAAACCTGTTTGTCCATCATAACTTACAGATGCTTCATTTTTCACTGGTGCATCTCCTAATTTTCCATTTGCAGCATTTAAATATAATTTTCTATATTGTGTTCTAGCAAGTGGGAATTCTGTTTCTGGTCTACCAGTTTGATATGGATATTCAAATGCATCCATTACTTCCATACGAATTGTTGGTGTTAATTCCCAACCATTGTAAATTCCTTTTAAATAACGATCAAAGAATAATTTTAAATCTTGTAACCATTTTGGATTATAAGTATCTGGCCATTCAAATACTTGATGACATCTCATCCATTTTTTTCTAGATTTAATTTTATTAAATCCTTCCCATGATCCTCTTAGATGGAAATGGTTCCAGTTACAAGTAACATATGCTGGTACATGAATGTTCTCATAATGTGGAATTTTATCTTGCCAATATGGACTTGTTACAAATGGCTCTTTTTTAGCCATAGCAAGTGTATTATCTATCCATCCTTTTCCTTGAGCAGCTACAACGATAGAACCACCAAATAATCCTGGGATTCCACCTTCCATAAGACTTTCACGGTATTGATCTCCAGTTGCTTCCCATGGAGCAATACATGCTAAATGAGGTGGTTGTTCTGCCGCAATACGCCATTGACTCATTGCAACACCAGAATTACCAAATAACCCTACTTTACCATTACACCATTTTTGTGTTGCAGCCCATTCTACAAAATCATATCCATCTCTACCTTCTTGGGTACTAAATTGAATTTGATCTCCTTCTGAATTACCAATTCCACGAGGATCTACATTCGCAACTGCATATCCTTGATAACACCAGAACATTGGATCAGATGATTCAAATTTACATACTTTAGAAACCGCACCTGTAGGTACTCCCATTGGTCTAAAGATTTGTACTGGTTGATGCCATGGTTGTTTTCCAAAGAAAGACCAACTAACAATGAGTGGAACTGGATCTTTTAATGCTGTTTTTGGCATATAAATATCCGCATAAATTGTAACGCCATCACGCATTTTTACTGGTTGATCTTGTAAACACAAAATCTTTTCTTCATCGTCTACGTAATATTCCGTTGTATTTACTGGTACTTCAATACAGTAATTTGCCATTTCTTCACGAGGTAACTTCATATACTCTTCTTTTGGAATTGGCTGTGTTAATTTTGAAAAAATAACATCACATGAAGTTCCATCTGGAAAATCTACTTTTACGACTTTCTCTTCTCTTTTTGGCAATTCTTTTGGTAATGCCATATCATTATTCTTTTCTTCCATTTAAACCCTTCTTTCTATTCTTTTTTATAACTAACCTACCATTTTCGCAATGGCATCAGCAGCTTGTCCAATTGTTTCTGCATGCATCAATTCAGTATATTTGATATAACAATCATATTCTTCTTCAAATTCTGAAATAATTCCAGCAAGTTCCAAGCTTTTTAAGTTAAGATCTGTTTTAATGTTAGTATTCTCAGATAACGTTGATGGATCAACACGCATTACTTTTGCAGTTTTTTCGATCAACTTTTTCAAAATTTCATCACGCATCGTAATTCTCCTTTCTTTCAAATTATGTTATACTTAAAAAGGTGATAATTATGATTCAAGGAATTGGATGTGACATATTAAAAATCGAACGATTAAAACATATCTTAACAACAACCCCAGCTTTTCTAAAACATACTTATAGCAAAAAAGAGTTAATAGAATATCAGAAAAGAAATTGTGATATTTACTATTTAGCAACTCGTTTTGCCGCCAAAGAAGCAATTGTCAAAGCCCTTTCAAAGTATAACAATGACTTAAATTCAATTGAGATACTAAACGATGACCTTGGAAAACCATATGTTATGATTCAAGGACAACAACAACCACAAATTCAAATATCTCTTTCGTATGAAACAGATTATGCGATTGCGTACGCGGTATTATCTAGTATCTAACAATAGTATAACCTATTTTCCTTATTTTCGCAATGAAATCAAAAGAAATCACAAAAAAAATAAGTTGCCTGTCAAACAACTTATTTTTTCGTGGTAAATTAGTTATCAGTTACAATGACAGTTATAAATGATAACTGTTATCAAGATTCCACATGTACGTACATTACTTAATAGCTTGATAAACGATAGAAAATTGAACAAAAATTATATAAATAATCTTTGTAATTGCCTCATAGATTAATAAAAATCTACTAAAAAATTATTTTTCATAAGTATACACAGATAAAAAATAATTAGTGCAAAAATGACTATCCTATTAAGTAATTTAACTATATCATGATTCTAAAAAAATTACAATATTTTTTTGTAATTTTCTTATTTCTTTGTCAAACTATGTCAATTATTTGTTGACAAGTGCATATAATTTTTTTATTTCTTTAATAGATAAATAACGATATTCACCAGAATGTAATCCCTTTAAATCTAAAAACGCAAAACGTTCTCTTTTTAACTTTAATACTTCATGTCCAACATGTTCAAACATTTTCTTTACTTGATGATTTCTTCCTTCATGGATTGTAATTTCTATAATACTTGTTTGTGATTTTTTATCAATTTTTCTAACCTTTACTTTTGCTCGTGATGTTTTTCTGCCATCTATTACGATTCCATTTTTTAATTTGTTAATTTCTGTTCCCGTTAAAATTCCTCTTACTTTAGCAACATATACTTTTTCAATTTCTGTTTTTGGATGCATTAATAAATTTGCTAGTTCTCCATCATTGGTAAGAAGTAATAGTCCTGTTGTATCATAATCAAGTCTTCCTACTGGGTAAATACGTACTTTGGAATCTATATAATCTAATACGGTTGTTCTTCCTTTATCATCATGTACAGAGGTAATTACTTCTCTTGGTTTATAAAATAAAATATATTCTTTTTGCTCTTCTTTTCGAATGACCGTTCCATTTACTTCTATGACATCTGTACCTTCTACTTTTGTACCTAATTCTACAACGATTTTACCATTCACTGTGACATGCCCTTTTTTTATTTCTTCTTCCGCTTTTCTTCTACTACAATAACCAGAATTGGCTATTACTTTTTGTAATCTTTCCATCTCATCACCACATTTACTAAACACGATAATAACATAAATTATATAAATTGACAACTAATGAAATAGAATACCAACAAGTAATAAGCTTGCTAGAATACCAGCTAAATCAGCAAATAATCCTGCCCATAATGCATACCTAATTTTTTTTATACCAATGACTCCAAAATAAAGTGTAATGACATAAAATGTTGTATCTGTAGATCCTTGAATAATCGATGCGAGACGTCCAATCAAACTATCTGGTCCATAATTATGAAAGATTTGACTTAACATGGCTAAACTAGCAGTCCCACTAATTGGTCTCATAATTGCCATAGGAAATACTTCTAATGGAAAATGTAAAAATTCAAAGATAGGTTTTAACAATTGAAAGAAAAAATCAATGACACCACTTTTCATAAAGACATTGACCCCAACAATCATTGCAAGCAATGATGGAAACATCGTTAATACCATATCAAATGATTCTTTTGCTCCATCTATAAAAGTATCATAAACATCTACTCTTTTCATTATTCCATATAAAATAACACCTAAAACAAAAGTGGGAATAATTAAATTAGAAATCAGTTGAATCATGGACGCCTCCTATGTCTTCTCGCTAAAAAACGATCCATACACATTCCAGCAACGGTAGAACATGTTGTCGCAAGAATACACGCCAATACAATTTCCGTTGGATTTTTACTATCATACATCATCCTTAAAGAAATAATCGTCGTTGGAATTAATGTTAGTCCACTTGTATTTAATACCAAAAAAGTAATCATACTACGACTGGCTGTATCTTTTTTCGGATTTATTTCTTGTAATTTCTGCATTGCTTTTAATCCAAATGGAGTAGCAGCATTTCCTAAGCCAAAGAAATTAGCAATTACATTTGAAGTAATTAAACTAAGTGATTCATGACCTTTTGGTATTTCCGGAAACAATTTTCCTAAGATAGGACTCATCATACGAGACATTTTATTCAGTAATCCTGATACAGAAGCAATCTTTGTAATTCCTAACCACAGAGCCATAAGTGGAAATAATTTTAATATCATATCTAATGACTCTTTCGCACTACCTAATAATACTTCATTTAAATTTTCCAACTTACCAGTTATCATACTCGCACTAATACCAATGATAAAAAAAAGCGCCCATATTTTATTTACCATAGATGGAACAATCCTTTTTTCTTAGTTTTTTCTTTTTTCACATAGATCGGTTCTTTTAATACGACTTCATCCCCTACTTTCACATGAACTTCTCCTACCTTTCCCCCATCTTTTAACTGTTTTTTATGATTTAGTTGAAAAGATAATCTAACACTTTGTTTTTCATCTTCACGAAGGGGATAATCAATATGATTTTTAATATACAGTGTCTCATTTTTATAGTATTTTTCATTCTCTATTTTTACCGTTCCTTTTTTTAATAAACGATATTTTTTATAATTGGAGAATCCATATTCATGTAAATTTTCATGATCTTGAAAATCATTTCCGTCATTTAATGTAACAACTACTAAATTTAAATGATTTTTACTAGCTGTAGATACCAAGGTACGACGTGCTTTTTTAGTAAAACCTGTTTTCCCACCAGTGGTATATTTATAATTCGTTAATAATTTATTTTTGTTATACCAAATATAAGTATTTTTATTGGTCTTTAACGTATATTTTTTCGTTCCAACAATCTTTTGATATTCTTTATTTCTCATAGCATAACTAGTTAATATTGCCATATCATAAGCTGTCGAAAAATTTCCTACTTCCTCTCCTTCATCTAATCCACTTGGGTTGTGGAAAGTTGTATTTTTCATCCCTACTTCCACTGCTTTTTGATTCATCATCTCTACAAATTTAGAAACACTTCCTCCCACATAATCTGCAATCATTAAAGCTGCATCATTTCCACTGCGCAACATTAAACCATATACTAGATCTTTTAATGTTAATTTTTCTCCTGGCTTAATGTAAATACCAGATCCATAGGCTTTTAATACAACATCATTTACTTTTACCTGTTTATCTAATTTACCACTTTCTATAGCTAACGTAACCGTCATTATTTTGGAAATACTTGCAACGCTTCTTACTTCATGAATATTGTTTTCATATATAATTCTTTTTGAATCCATATCCATTAAAATACTAGCAGTAGCACTTGTTGTAATAGCTTGTACAGAACTCGGTAGTAAAAAAATAAATGTTAATAGTATTATTCCTAATTTCTTCATACCCTCACCTAATAAAAAATATGCAAAAAGAAAAAAGCATATGAAAGAAAAATATGCTTTTATTCATAATCGTACATTCCATGAATTTTCTGTTCTTGTTCTGTTGTTAATGGTTCAATTTTCCATGTTTTATCTTCTTTTGTTAAGTGTAAAATCATATCATACTTTACTGTTTCTTTCGCATCTTTTAACTGTTCTAAACGATAATCCATATATTTTGTTTCATCATACTCTCCTTGCTCATCTAAAAATTCATCACGATGTTCTTGTAAATAACGATCTGTATCTTTTAATATTTTAGAATAGTCAATCACTTCAATTTCAACCCGTACGTCTGCTTCATCCCCATTAATTTTTTCGTCTTTTACATCGTATTGAATTGCCTGATAATGTTTCTTCATAAGTTCACGGTATGATTCTCTTTGTTTCGTATTAAATCTTTCATCTTCGTCTACTACTTTATCTAAATCATCCATCACATCTTCATTTAATGTTTGATAATTTGCAAAAAACATTTCTACTTTCTTCGTTGGTGTATTTAACATTGTTTCTTCATAAGAACATCCCGTTACCAAAAAGAGAAAAGAAAGTGTCATTAATAATATTTTTCTCATAATAGTCACCTCATTTTTATTATGGTAATATTTGTCAGAAATATACAAAAAAAAGAGAATAACCCTCTTTTAAAATTCACAGTTTCCTGGTGTTCTAGGAAATGGTAATACATCTCTGATATTTTCTACTCCAGTTAAGTAAATCAATAAACGTTCAAATCCCATACCAAA
>CALVKP010000018.1 GCA_944332735.1 uncultured Bacilli bacterium
AAATATATAGTATCTCCACCATCATTATAAATTGGTTCAAACATAGAAATCGCATCTTTTAAAGAATCTAGTGCATTAGTCACTTCGTATTCCGTAAAACCAAGTGCTTTGGCAATTTCACCAATCGTAGGTTCTTTTCCATATATTGCTGTTAATTCTTCTTTTTTCTTTAAAGACTTATAAGCGATATCTTTAATACTTCTTGCAATTCTAACACTATTATTATCACGCAGGTATCTTTTTACTTCTCCAAGTATCATTGGGACACTGTAGGTAGAGAATTTTACTTCATATGATAAATCAAAATGTTCAATCGCTTTAATAAGACCTATGCAACCAACTTGAAACAAATCATCCATATTATCTACACGATGATTAAATTTTTTAAGTATGCTTAATACAAGTTTCAAATTGCCTTGAATTAATTGTTCCTTTGCTGATAAATCACCTTGATGAAATTTTTGAAATAATTGAATCATTTCTTCGTTTGATAAAACTTTAATATTCGCAGTATTCACGCCACAAATTTCTACTTTGTGTCGTGACATAAATGGCTCCTTTCTATTAAAATATTGTGCTAGGAATAAGAGATTATACATTTTTTTATACTTGAAATATATAGTAAAATATTATAAAATAAATAATAGATACTAGGAGGATATATATGGAATGTAAGCTACATGTAAAAAGAGGTTTTACTTTAATCGAATTATTAGCAGTAATCATTATTATAGGAGTCATCGCATTAATCACATATCCAGCTGTGAATCATGTTATTACAAGTTCAAGAATGACAGCTTTAAAAAATAGTGCAGAGTCAATCTTAAGAGAGACAAATCTACAAACGGTGATGGATAAAGTAGACGAAGATAATCAAATTCTAATTACAGATGAAAGATTAAAGTTAAAAAATAACCAGTTTATTGGAGGTTTTATTTTTAAAAACGAAGATGGAAAACTAGAATTGAAAAATGTAACCAATGGAATGTTTTGTATTAATGGAACAAGTGGGCATTTAAAAATAGAAAAAGGAGATTGCGATCATTCTGATACAACTGCGCCAAGTCTTACATTGCAAACAGGATATATAGGGGCAACAGAAGCAATGATTTTAGCCAAAGGAACGGATAATGAATCTGGTATTCGTGGGTATGAATATAAAATAGAAGATGGAGATTATACAAAGATGCAAGATGATAATTTCTATCAATTTGAAGGATTAAAGAGAAATACAAGTTATAAAGTAACAGTAAGAGTAACAAACGGAGTAGGACTTACAACGGAGAAAAGTATAAGTTTTAAAACAAAAAGTATATCAGCGGCAACTTTTGTTGTAACAGATGCTTCTAAATGGACAAACAAAAAAGATGTAACAATTCAATATCCAACAAGAGTAAATGGAGTAATTTATCGTTATAAAATAAGAAATGGAAGTTGGGAAGAACTAACAAGTGGTAAGAAAAAAGAATTAGAAGTAAAAGAAAATACAACAATATATGCGGAAGTAATATTAGATGGAGAAACAGTAAGCTCTAATGTAAGTATTACGAAAATAGATAATACGCCACCAGTTATTACAAGTATTAAACCAAATACAACATCATGGTCAAGACAAGTAACAATCCAAGTCGTTGCGAGTGACACACCATCAGGGATTGCAGGGTATTCATTTGATGATGGAGCAACATGGACAAATGCTCCAACATATACAACGACAAAAAATGGGATCTATAAAATAAAAGTAAAAGATTATGCAAATAATATGGCAAGTGGAGAAATAACGATTCATAACATAGATAGAATAGGACCAAAATGTGTTAGTAGTGGAGGAAATAACACATGGACAAATACATCAAGAACCATTATAGGAACATGTATAGATGATGGAGAAGGAGCAGGATGTGTTGAAAAAACGATAAGTAAAACAATATCTGAAGATACAAATGCAAAACTATCGCCAGGGGTAGTAAAAGATGAAGCAGGAAATGAGACAACATGTCCAGCAACTGAAATGGTAAGAGTAGATAAAACAAAACCAACATGTACAGTAAGTTTAAGTAATAACAATTGGACAAATAAATCAGTAACAGCATATGGAACATGTAGTGATAAATTAAGTGGCTGTACAGGATCAAATTTAAAAAAGACATATAGTGAACAAATGAATGGGAAAGTCACATTAGGAACTATAAAAGATAAAGCAGGGAATGAAACAACTTGTACTTCTACTCAGAATGTAAAAATAGACAAAACAGCTCCAACCTGTACAACGAGTGGAGGAAATAAAACATGGACGAGTGGAAGTAGAACAATCACAGGAACATGTAGTGATACAGGAGGATCAGGTTGTAAAGGAAATATTTCATATAAATATACGGCAGCAGATAATACCAATTGGGTCATTGATAATGCAGGACCAGCCGGAGCAGGAAAAGGTGGTACTGTATATGATAATGCAGGAAATAGTGCAACCTGTCAGGCAAATCAATCCATTCGTTTAGACCGTAAGAAACCAACCTGTACTGTGACAAGTAGTAATACGAGTTGGACAAATGGTACTGTAACCTTAACAGGAACATGTAGCGATACAGGAGGATCAGGTTGTAAAAATGGAACAATTTCTAAGAAATATGAATCAGAAAAAAGCGGAAAATTCTCTCCAGGAACTGTATATGATAATGTAGGAAATAGTACGGTATGTCCTGCAACTGGAGAAGTTCATATTGATAAAACCGCTCCAATGTGTCCGTCATATTCAGCAAGTGTATCTGATACATCTACAGGTAAGTGTACTTCTACAAAACAAATGACATTGAAAGTAACACCAACTAGCGATACGAAAAATTGGGATTGGTATACAAATTCAGCGAGTGGTTGGACAAATCAGGGAACTAAAACAGGGACAGTTACTGTAACAATGGGTAGTATGAGTAATGTAAAAAATCGCCAGGGAAAAATTGTTGTTAGAGACTCAGTAGGTAATACACGTGAGTGTTTAACGCCATCATATTGTTTGACAGTCCCAGTAACTTGTAGTCAGTCTAATTATAAAGGATGTAAGGCAAGATATACATGTAAGTTTGGTGGACCTGATACTGCTGTTACGGGATATACACAACTTCATAACGCACCATCTTATACATCTCCTGCCCATACACTAAAAACGAAAACAAAATTATATGTAATCAGTGAAAGTGGCAACTTCTACTTTGTGTATTTTGAAGGAACTCCATATAACTGGAATCCATATTACGGAAGTGGTTGTTCAATTAGTGGATGTAATAGTGGAACACGTTATGGTTATGTTGCTAAGTCATGTACATCTTCAAACAATCCATCAAAACCTAGTGATGTACCATCATGTTATAAAAGCTGTATTGGTTAATAATAGATAAAGAGGGAAAATATGAGAAAAAAAGAAACGATAATCGCAATTGTAGGAATATTATTTTTGCTGGGAGTTATTGTTGGTGTTAGTTTGTTGGTTTTATTTGCTAAAAGCAATGAACCAACAAAAACTGACACAAAAGAAAAAGTAAAAAATGAAATATCTTTAAACGCAGAAAGAAAATTACAAGTGTGTAAAAATAGAAATAATTGTCCAATTTTATATGAAGATACATATGGGACGATAGAGACAAATATTAAAAATAAAGTTGTATTAAAAAAGATTCAGCAATTAAATCAAAACATGGATCAATATTATCAGACGAGTAAAGAAAGTAGTATAGAGGATCCACTTTGTCAAAATGTAAAAGATATTTATAACTATCGTACGCATATCGCATCTGAATATTATTTATATACATCGCAAGATATTGTTAGCATTTCTATCTTAAGTTATCAAGAAGATGTGTGTACTGGTACAAAACAATATCTTCCAAATGAAACATTTGTATATGATTTAAAAAATAATAAAGAATTGACTACAGATGATATAAAAGTAAAAGAAAATGTATCAGATGAAGTCATAAATGAATTAATTACTTTCCAAATAAATCAATTTAATGAAAGTATGGGAATCAATATGTCTGCGATAGAAGTATTGCAAGCAAATCCAAACCCAGTGTTATTTTATAATGCAGATGGGGAAGTATTTATCTGGTATTATATCCCGTATTTCCAAAAATATTATGCTGCATCTATCGATGATAATGTCGCATAAATCAAATAAATAGCGTATTTAGGAGTGTGAGAATGTGAAAAAACGACATAAGGCATTTACATTAATAGAATTAATTGGTGTCATAGCAGTACTCGCCATTATCTTGTTAGTAACTTTGCCAACTTTATCAAGAACATTACGTAATAATTCTAATCAAAAATATGCGAATGTATTACAAGATATCTATTTAGCAGCAGAGCAATATACATTAACATTTAAAGAAGACTTCCCACAATTAGAAGAAGTGGGAGGTAGAGTAACCGTTACTATTAAAGAACTACAAGATAAAGGATATTTAGAACAACATCTAGAAAATCCT
>CALVKP010000019.1 GCA_944332735.1 uncultured Bacilli bacterium
ATAAGGACAAAAAATATGAATCTGATAGTGAAAGTGTAATAAATCAAAAAGAATTATTAAGAAATTATGTTAAAAATAATAATTTTAATTTAGTTAAAGAATATGTTGATGATGGATTTTCTGGAACCGATTTTGAAAGACCAGGATTTAAAAGTTTATTAGAAGATATTAATAATAAAAAAATTAATTGTGTAATAGTAAAAGATTTATCAAGACTCGGTCGTGATCATGTTATGACTGGTTATTATATTGAAACGTTTTTTCCAGAGAACAATATAAGATTTATTTCTATATTAGAATCCTTTGATAGTTTTAAAAATCAAGCTAGTAATGATTCATCAACATTTATAATTGCATGTAATGATTATTATAGTAAACAAAATTCTGTTAAAATTAGAAATGTATTAAACGAAAAAAGAAAGAATGGAAAGTTTATAGGGAGTTTACCTAGTTTTGGATATATGAGAGATCCAAAAGATAAAGGACACTTAATCCCTAATCCAGAAACTGCTACAATTGTTAAAAAGATATTCAAGTGGAGAGCAGATGGTATTGGACCTACTGAAATAGCAACTAGATTAAATAATAATAATGTTCCAACTCCAAGTGGCTATAAGAAAACAAACTTTTCTTCTAGATTAATTGATAGGGATACTTGGAATATTTCCACAGTAAAGAAAATTTTAACAAATAGAATTTATACTGGAGATATGGTTCAACACACTCAAGCTAAAGCGAATTATAAGTCTAAGAAAAAAATAAATCTTGATGCAAGTTTATGGATGATAGTAGAAAATACACATCAACCTTTAGTTGATAAAACAACATTTGAATATGTTCAATCGCTTAGAAAAAGATATACTAGAAATGTACCTATAAAAACAGGTAGGGAAAAAAGAATTTTGGAAGGTAAGTTATTTTGTAAGGAATGTGGAAATAGATTATCGGTTTATTATAGAAAAAAACAAGATTATTGGTCTATTAATTGTAATAGATATTCTAGAGATCCAAAAAGAGGGAGATGCAGTTCACATTTCTTTCCATATAACTATCTAGAAGACCAGATATTAGAAAAAATTGATGAATCAGTATCTAGTTTTATTAAAGAATTAAATATAGATGAATTAAATAAAAAAGTAATAAAAACAATTTATAAGCAAACACAAAGCGTTGATAAAAAAATTAGTGATTTAAATAAAGATAAAGAACAAATATTAAATAGGTTATCAAATTTGTATAATGATAGATGTGAAGGTATTATAACGGGAGTATTATATCAAGAATTATCTTTAGAATCAGAAAAAAAGTTAAAGAAGATAAATGAAAGTATTAAAAATGAAAAAATAAAAAAATTAAATATTAAAAATAAAAGTGCAACATTACCTAATTATACTAAAAAAATAAAAGAATTATTAGATTTAAAGAAGCCTCGGAAATCATTAATAGATACACTGATAGACACAATAGCAATTGATGAAAAAAGAAATATATGTATAAAATTTAAATATGAAGTGATTCCAAATATTAATTTTAAATATGAAAATAGAAACTTGGCTAGAAATCCGTATGGTAGAAAAGGAAAGAAATAACTTTAATATGTTCTATTTTAAACATAACTAATAAAATTATAGTATAATAATATTGTAGTTTGATATGAAGGGATGTAACTATATGATTAAAGTGGAATTAACAAAAAATTATACTGGTGTTAATATATCTGGTGACTATGAAGATTTAGATTTTCTATATGATTCAATTCATTATTTTATAAAAGAAGAACCTAAAAGTTTAATTGAAGAATCTATGCAAGATCATATTTTTGGATTTTTATATGAGGTTAGACATTGTTATCAAGGTGATAGAGATTTTAAATTTGTTGATAATGAACTTAGAGATGAAGTTAGAGAATATCAAAAGATACAAAAAAATGAGATCTCAAATAACAATTTATATTATAGTTTTGACTATGTTTTAACTGATTTATTTACGGATATGGTATTAATTAAATATTTTATTATGAATATTCCAAAAACCGAAAAAAATGATTATAATCCATATTTGAACAATGTCAAATTGTTTTATTCGCAAATTTTAAATTTGATGCAAGAGATTTTAACACCTACAAAGATGAGAAAATTAGAAAAAGGATTTATTGATACAATAATTTCGGACAAAATATTTTTTCCACAATGGTTTGATGTTATAACGTGCAATTACTTAAAACAAACTAAAGAAAAAAGAGTAAAAGAGTTATCTAAAACTTTAGATGCTATTTATAATTATAGTGATTATATGGATTACTCTAAAATGAAAATAGAAGTAGAAAAATATTGCAATGAAAATAATTGTTTAATAACAAATGTAACAATATGTGAATATCCTGGTGAAATAGAATGGTAATATGCAAATATTTTTAAAATATCGACAATAAAAACATTTTATAGTATGTATAATAAATATAAGGAGATGATTCGATGACTGAAGCTGAAGTAATTGAGGCAATAAATCATGTAAGAAAATATAATACAGAAACAAATACGATTGAAGTTAAGACAGCATCAATGGATTTCCCTAAAAAATGTTATGATACTTTTTCAAGTTTTTCTAATAAATATGGTGGAATTATAATTTTTGGTATAAATGAAGAAAATGGTTTTAAAACTGAAGGTGTATATGATTTGAATGACTTACAAAAGAAAATTTCTTCTTTATGTAGTGATTCTATGGAACCGGCAATTAGACCTGATATTTTACCTATGGAATTTGAAGGTAAAAATATATTGGCTGTTAAAATAGATGAAATTCTTCAAAATAAAAAACCATGCTATTATATACCGAAGGGGTTAAATAAAGGTTCATATACAAGAGTTGGAGATAGAGATGAAGTAATGACTGATTATGAAATTTATGCACTCCAAAGTTATAATGATCATATTTTTGAAGATACTAGACCTACAAAGAGAGCAAGTATTGATGACTTGAATCAAGAAGAACTAACAAAATATATAAATAAGTTAAAAGAAGAAAAACCAAATTTTGCTAAAAATGATTTTGATAAATGTTTAAAAATATGTGGCATTACGGATACTAATGATGAGAAAGTATATCCAACTTTAGCTGGTACGATGTTGTTTGGAGAATTTCCACAGACTTATTACCCTCAATTATTTGTTGCTTGTGTTGTAATTCCAGGTATCGAAATTGGAGATACAGGTGTTTTAGGTGAAAGATTTATTGATAATAAAAGAGTTGAAGGAACTATAGAAGAAATGATTACAGGTACTATGAATTTTTTGACACGTAATATGAAAAATAGTGTAATAATTAATTCTCAAGGAAAAAGAATTAATAGAACAGAGTATCCGTTAGAAGCATTAAGAGAAGCTGTTGCTAATGCTTTGATTCATAGAGATTATAGTACACAAACTGAAAATGCATATGTATCAGTTTATATGTATAATGATAGAATTGAAATTATAAATCCAGGTGCATTATATGGTACTAATAAATTAGAAAAATTAGGGACAGCAACAACTATGGAATCGAGAAATCCAACTATTGTTAGAATTCTTGAAGAAAAAGGTGATGTAATTGAAAATCGACATTCTGGAATCCCAACAATGATAAGAGAAATGGAAAAATATGGATTACCTGAACCTGAATTTTATGAAGAAAGAGATAGTTTTAAAGTTATTTTTAGAAACAAAACTGTTGTTATTAATGAAGAAAGTGATACACAAAGTGGACAACAAAGTGGACAACAAAGTGGACAACAAAGTGGACAACAAAAAAGCAGTATTACTGAATATCAAAATATGGTATTAGAATACTGTAAAGAAGCCAAAACAGCCAAGGAAATAAAAAGTTATTTACAAATTAAATCAAGACAATATATTTCTACAAATATTATCAAGCCTTTAATTAATAGTGGAAAATTAGATTATACAAATAAAAATAGTATTAATGCTAGAAATCAAAAATATTTAACTATAAAAAAGGATTAAATATAAAAATTTTTTAAAATAAGTTGTAGTGGAGAGTAGAATATTCGTGGTGGAGATGGTGCCGAAGTAATTTATGCCCTTCGCGATGATGCAACTTTAGCCAATGATATTTTAACAGAATTAGAAAAAAGTGGTCAAAATGTGAGAGAAGCATTCCAAAGAAGATTACCAAGTAATACTGCCAAAGATTATTATTTCATTCATAGAGATACAGGAATGAATACAGAGCCAGTAATTGTAGAATATGGTTTTTTAGATAGTACTGGAGATGATCCTGAGCAGTTGAAAGAAGATTATGATATCTTAGCAGAAGCAGTTGTCCGTGGTGTGATGAAATATATTGATAAACCATATTCTGGTGGAGAAATAGAAGGTACTTATACAGTCAAAAGTGGAGACAGTCTATGGAGTATAGCCAATCGTTTTAATACGACTGTTGCCGAAATAAAACGACTTAATAATTTAAATACGAATGCATTACAAGTAGGTCAAGTACTGAAATTACCAACAGGAAATGGAAATACGAATAATAATCAAGGAAATACTTATACCGTGAAAAGTGGAGACAGTTTATGGAGTATAGCCAATCGTTTTAATACAACAGTTGCAGAATTAAAAGCATTAAATAATTTAAATACGAACATTTTACAAATTGGGCAAATATTAAAATTACCAACCAACACTGGAAATACAAATATTAACCAAGAAAGTACTTATACAGTAAAAAGCGGGGATAGCTTATGGAGTATTGCTCGCAAATATGATATAAGTGTTAGTGAATTACAAAATTTAAATAATCTAACTTCTACTACTTTACAGGTAGGTCAAGTGTTAAAGTTGCCAAGTAATATAAATTCTAATCAAACATATATTGTAAAAGCTGGCGACAGCTTATGGAATATTGCACAACGTTTTGGAACAACAGTAAATGCATTAAAAAAGAAAAATAACTTAGTTAATAATAATTTAATGATTGGTCAAGTTTTGAAAATATAAATAAAGCCGGGGAAACCGGCTTTTAATGAATTTCTTTGCATTCTCCAGGATCAGGAGCATAAAAACAGTGATTTTTATATTTTCCTGTATTATATTGTCCCCACCAAGTGGTTTGACACGCATTCCCTGTTCCTGGAGCATAAAACCATAATGCATTTGTAGCTGGATGAAAATATTCTCCACGTATGACACGATCTGCGAGATTACGCTCTGATGTAGTTGGATTACTATAAAATAATGGACTATTTACTCCCGTAAATCCTCCTGGTGATTGATAGATTACATCACTGATAGTATTAACATTACCAAATGTTAAACAGTTTGCGATCCCTCTATTTACAACGACATTACCAACCATAAGCTGTCCTAAATTTCCTTCACCAGTTGCTTCAGCACGCATTAATCTAGCCAGCAAATCTCGCTCTTTTGATGTTGTTTTAATAATCCCCATAAATCCCTCCTTTTCATATTATATGTATGATATAACACAATTTGACAAAACTAGGAAAAGAAGCTAAAATACGGGCATAAGAGGGGATCAGAATGAAAGAAAAACATAATGATTATATCATGATGATTCTTGTAGTATTTTTAATTTTATTCTTTTTGGGTGGTTTTATTTATGTACAGAGTTTAAATAGAGTTTCATCAAATAAAACAAAGAAAGAAGAAAATTCTATTACTGAATTAAAGAAGAAAGAAGATAATCAAGAAGCAATAAACGAAGAAGCAGATGATGAAAATAGACAAATTAATGAAGTAAAGGTAACAGATATTGTGCCAATACCAAAGAGTGGGATTCAAAGCGAACAAGATGTAATTGAATATGTAGAAAACATGGAATCTTCTATTGTGAATTCTGTTGAAAAAGATACTGTCGACTGGAAAATTAAAGCAAAAAAGTTATTTATTACTGTAATTGATTTTATTTTTTATGATGGGAAGATTGGAAATTATACTTTTCAACAATTAAGTGATACAGGAAAACAAAAAGTTCTTCAAATTACAACTAATATAGATGGAATAATTGAATCATATTCCCCAAATTATAAGGAAAGACTTGTTTCTCAAGGTAAAAGAACTTATCAAACTGTTTCAGAGAAATTAACTGAATATAAAAATCAATATTTTGCTGATGTAAAATCAGTAATTGGAGAAGACAATTACGAACAAGCTGGAACTGTTTATGACGAAGTAAAAGAAAAAGCAAGTTCTGTGAAAGATAAAGTTGTAGATAAATCAAAGGATATATATCAACAAGGAAAAGAAACAGCAGGAAAATTAAAAGATAAATGGAATGATTGGTATCAATCATGGAAGCAAGAATAGAGGTGATAATTGTGAAAAATAAAATTAAAAGATTACGAATTTTTTCTGGTGCATCATTACTCGTTTTTTCATTTGTTTTAGTTGGATGTGGAAATCAAGAAGAAATAGTACCTGATGTGAAAGAAGAAGTAATTCCTGAGGTAAATTCCGACCAAAATAGTGAAGAAGAACAAACTTTCTCGGATAAATATATGAACTTACCAATTTATAATGACCGTGATAGAGCTGCTTTTGAGGACATAAAAGATAGTTTTGAAGGGGCTGTTGATACATCTTCATTAGAAGAATTTAAAGAAGAATGGGCCTTAAAAATTGATTATTTCAAGCGTTTTTTACAAAATGATCCTAGTGCAACATATGGTGGATATACATTGAGTGAATTATCTGATGAGGCACAAAATAAAGCGAAAGAGTTATACCATAGTATAGATAGTTATTTTAGTGAGCATATTAGTTTTTATGATGAAATAAAAGAAAAAGTAAAAAGTGGAACACAAAAAATGATAGAACGTGGTAAAAATGGTTGGGAACGTTTTAAAGATAATGAAGGAAAACAAATTAAAGATAAAGCAAATGAATGGTTAGATACTTATTTCCCAGAAAATTATGAATAATTATTCATGAAAATAGAGAAATGTTTTAATTATGACAATTTTGATGTATAATATAATTAGCTATCATAAAAGGAGCAGTTAGTATGAACAAAAGAAGTAAAATCCTAATTATAACATTTTTTATCGTAGCAATAGTTCTCATTACATTGGGAATATTCCTCATGAGTGATATTAGTTTTTTATTAATTGGACTTGCTACCATTCTAATTGGACTTGCTCTTTTTATTATAATTTATGAATATTCACATAGAATAAGAAAATAAGGGATATCCCTTATTTTTCAATGTTTTTTAGTGATTTTAATCTAGTTTTATTACACCTCAATTTGACATATTTCGACTTTTTTGTTAAAATCGAACATGTTTTCCGAAAAAATTTTTGATGAGGTGAAAATTGTGAAAGAAAAACGGTATGTAAATGCCATTATCGGATTAGGAGTGTCTATCTTCTTATTAGGTGCTTCTACAATTGGGACAACCCCAAAAATGGATTTCTTAAAAGAATCTGACAAAGATAATACATTTACATCTTCAATCAAGACAACTCATAAAAGTTTGATTGAGAAAAGCGAAGAGATAATCGTATCAGGTCAGCAAGTAAAATTAAGTGCTGGTGTTAGTACTGTATACGATGGTATGACTTTAGAACAATTAGCAGAAAAGATAGAACGTAACTTAAATTCAACATTAACGGGTAAAGGTTATTTGATTGCTAGTTATTCTTTACAACAAGGAGTAGATCCATATTTAGCGCTTGCAATTATGTTGCATGAAACTGGATGTGCTTGGAGTTGTAGTACATTAACACAAGTAAATCATAACGTTGGAGGTATGAGAGGTAGTAATGGATACTTATACTTTGCAACGATCGATGAAGGAATCAAAGCTTTTATCGATAATTTAAGTAGAAATTATGTACGATATGGTTTAACAACTGCAGAGGCAATGAATAGTAAATATGCGGAAAACCCAAATTGGCATGTAGCTGTAAACCGTTATATCGAACAAATAAAGGCAAGTTAATTTGCCTTTTTTTGTTACTTATGTTATAATATGCCCCGTTAAGCAAAAGGGGGAACTTTATATGGTATGTAAGAAATGTGGAGAATATGTGAATGATAAATTTGAATACTGTCCATATTGTGGTGACTTCTTAGATAAGAGTCAATACATGGAAAATGATATAGAATATAAAATTTATCCTACTTGTAGTGTGTGGACAGAATTAATACCCGATTTAAAAACAATTTTAATTTTAGTGCTTTTAACATTTATTAATTTTTATTTTCAAGATTTTTTATTGATGAATGAATATTATAGTCCAAACTATATTTGGATTTTATATATTATAGTATTTTTATGGTATGACTTGAAAGCAATTGTGAAAAAATTACGTTTTCAAAAAATTGAATATTGTTTTTATAAAGATCATTTAGAATATCATGAACGTTTTGGTAGAAAAATTATGCATAGTGTTCGTTATAATACCATTAGTGATGTTGCAATCCATCAATCATGGATAGAATCTATATTTCACCGTGGTACACTAGCGCTTTATACTTCTAATCGTGAAGATTATGGAATTTATATTCATGACATAAAAAATGTAGAAGAAGTTTATTATCAAGTAAAGAATATGATTGATAGTGCAAATCACCATTAAAAGCAGTTTTCTGCTTTTTTTGTTGACTTTCTAATTTAACATCGACTATGATATAGGTAGAAGTGGGTGAGATAGTGAGACAATATCAGTTAATTGGTTTAAAAACGATAGAAGATGCTATAAAAATTGAAGATGAATTAAAAAAGGTGACTCAATTAGATCAAGTTTCGGTAGATTATATGAGTGCAACTTTAAATATATCGACAAAAAAAGTATCCAAGTCCTTATTCATGAAAATTAAAGCAATTATCAAAATGATTGATGAACGTATCGTTATCCACAAAAAACAACAGAAAAAATTATTTTTATCCACAGTATTATTTATTTGCTCATTCGTTTTATTTACTTTTTATTACTTTTTTCAAACTCAAGCAGTTTTATCCACAGTATTTTTTATAGCAAGCCTTGTGCTTAGTATTATTTTGCTGTTTTATCCACAGGAAAACTTTTTTTCTAAATTTTATAGTTGGCAAGAACGTATATTTGTTTTTATAGTTGTTATAGTTTTATTAACAATACATCTTCCGTTCTTATCTATTTTTGTTTTTATATTAATAAATGGAGTTAATTTATTTGAAAATTTCTTATATGAATTTATTTTTAAAAAACAATTTTCTATGACGGAATCTATATTGTTTGCTAATATAAAAAGAGAAAATCATATAGTTCGTATTCCAGTAAAAGAAGTCCAAGTAGATGATATTATTTATGTCAAACCAGGGGAGAGAATTCCTGTTGATGGTATTATTATCGATGGTAAAAGTCATGTCCTCTATGATAGGTTAAATCCACATGAGAAACAAAAGATAACACATTTACATATGGAAGTATATAGTGGAATGTTAAATGTAGATGGGGTAATAGCAATTCAAGTGACGCATGATTTCATGCATTCTAAGTGGATTCAAATGGAAGAATTTGTAAGGGATTACCATTTATCTTTTATTCAAACAGTTAAGCATATTAAAAAGTGTATTTTAATTTATAAGATTTTAATATGGATATTGCTATTATTTTCTATTAGTATTCTTTTGTTTTATCCACAGAATCATATTCCCATTTCATTTATATGTTCTTTGTTATTGTTATCTCATATTGGTTTTATTGGTGAATACATTTTATTATATTGGAATAGAGAATGGAATGATTTAAAACAAAAAGGTATTTTAGTAAGAGGAATAGAACCATTGGATTTATTAAGTCGGATGAAACATATTATCTTTGATTTAGAGCACACTTTGACTTATGGACGTGATATGGTTGCAAAAATTGTAAATCATACTCGTTATAGTGATGAAGAATTATTATATTATGTTGCTTGTGCAGAAGAATATTCTATTAATCCGATTGCTTTAGCAATAAAAAATAGTTATGGGAAACGCATTCATACAAGTGTTTTAAGTAATTATCAAGAGTTATCTGGTTTAGGAGTTAAAGTGAATGTAGAAAAACAAACTGTTTTAGTGGGGAATGAAAAGTTATTAACAAAATTTGGTGTTTGGGTAGAAGAACCAGAAAAAGAAATTGGAACTGTCTTACATATTGCGATAGATCAAGAATATGCTGGTTATATAGTAGTGCGAGATGAATTGAAAGCAGATGCTATTACTTGGTTACAGCAGTGTCGCAAAAGTGGATTTCATCACATTAAAGTAATTAGTAGTGAATCAGAAAACTTTGTAACTATGGTTTGTAAGAAATTAGAAATTTCAAATTATTTAAGTCATTTATCATTGTTAGATAAAAATCGAGCGTTAGAACGATATCGCTTTGAAGAAAAAAAAGGTTTTGTTCTTGTATCCAATCATGAAAAATTATTAGCCGATCATCATGCCGATTTAAATATTATGATGAAAAATATAGATGATGATTTTTGTCATGATGCCGAAATATTGATTTGCAATGGAAATGATTTAGGTATTGTTAAAAAAACTGCAAATCGTTTGCGTAAACGATCATGGATGGGAGTTATTTTATTTCTATTTATCCAATTTTGTTTATTGTGTTTATTATTTGTTGGATATTTACCTATTTATTTTGTACCGATTACAAAATTTATATTTGATAATTTATTTATTCTATTTTACCGAAAAGGAGCATAGCTCTTTTTTTTATACATATATTTAATTGGGGTGAAATTCATGGCATATTTGATTAATATTATAAAAGGATGTTTCATTGGAATCGGTAAAATTTTACCTGGTGTAAGTGGAGCAATGATAGCCATGAGTTTCGGAATTTATGATCAAGCAATTCACGCATTACGTCATTATCAAAAAGATATCTTAAAAAATACGTTATTTTTAGGAAGTTTAGCACTAGGTATTATTTTCGCAATGGTATGTTGCAGTCACGTCGTATCTTTTTGTTTAGAACATTATTATTTAACAACTATGTTATTATTTATTGGTTTAATTTTAGGAGGGATTCCTAGTATTTATCACAAAATGGAAAAAGATATTGTTCATGTTTCTTATTTACTTATCTTTTTCATATCTTTCTTGTTCGTATTTTGTTTAAGTAAATTTCAAATCACTGATATACAATTACAAATAGAATCTCCAACTATGATGTTTTTATACATGTTATTGATTGGGTTAATTGATGCTTTTACAATGGTAATACCAGGTATTAGTGGAACTGCAGTCTTTATGATTTTAGGTTTATATCCTATGTATTTAAGTTTCATTCAAAACATAGGAAATTTTTCTTATATAATACAATCCATGGGTACTTTTTTTCCATATGGAGTTGGGTTGTTATTTGGTATAGTAGTGATGGTATGGATTATGGATTATCTTTTAAATCAACACTATAAAATTACTTATTGTGGAATCTTAGGTTTTTCTACATCTTCTTTGTTGTATTTATTTTTAGAAACTTTATCTAGAAATTACACAATTACTGATATTGTTGCTGGGTTAATGTGTCTTGTTGTCGGATATATTTTTGGGCATAAGTTTGATGGGTAGGAATATAAATATAGTGGAGGCTATTATGAATAAAAAATTACCTAAAGTATTTCAAAATAATTTAACGCATCCTGTACAAAATAATCGTGATGTTTATTATTCTAAAATGAAAGATGTCAATACGAAAGAAGAAAGCAAACATTCTATACGTGGTAATACAGTTTATGAGAAAATACAAAACATGTTTGCATCACCTACTTATGTGTATAAAATAGATGTAGAAATTGTACTTACAAATGGAAAACGTATCGTAAGAAAAGTAATAGGTAGTCAGCAAGGCCAGTTGATTACGATAGAAAATGAATTTATACCAATTAGTCAGATACAGGATATTTATTTTCGCAAATAAAAAGAACCATTTGGTTCTTTTTAGATACAGACAAATGTATCATTTAAACAACGCAATGCACATACACAGTTTAAATTCATGGTAAAGAATGAATTTGTTGCTACATATGGATTTAGTGTGTCAGTTGTATCTGGATTTGGTGCTAAAACACGGAATGTTGCACAACAACCATCAATTTTTTCTACACGGAAAACATTAGAACAAGTAGTACCTACATTTTCGCAATTGATATCTTCTTTTGTGGTCGGCATACTCCATGGTGTTCCATTACCACAACAAGTGTATAAGATAACTGGTCTGGTATTACAACTTAATGGTGTTGTAACGCCACAACCTAGGAATCCTCTATCACAGGTATCTAGACAGTTATCGGCCTTACAATTCGCATTTTGTTGTAGAATGCAGATGACTGTAAGTATTTCAGCAATACAACGACAATCATTGTTATTTGAAGCATCATTGTTATTACACATATTATCCACCCCTTTATTTGTTTTCAATATAA
>CALVKP010000020.1 GCA_944332735.1 uncultured Bacilli bacterium
ATATGTGCCATAATACCAATATTACGTGTTTTCTCTAAACTATATTCACGAGCCATACTATATTTCCTTTCTATTACCAACGATAATGAGCAAATGCTTTATTTGCTTCTGCCATTCTGTGAGTATCCTCACGTTTCTTAACAGCAGCTCCTGTACCATTTGCTGCATCCATAATTTCGTTTGCTAAATTTAAAGCCATTGTGTGTCCACCACGATTACGACTAGCAGTTACTAACCAACGAAGTGCTAAAGCTTGACTTCTATCTGCTCTAACTTCTACTGGCACTTGATAGTTCGCACCACCAACACGACGTGATTTTACTTCTAAGGCTGGCTTAATATTTTCCATTGCTTTTTCAAAAACTTCCATTGCATCTTGATTTGTTTTTTCTTTAATCATATCAAATGCACTATATACAATTTTTTTAGCAACTCCTTTTTTACCATCTAACATAATTGTATTAATTAACTTTGTAACTAATTTAGAATTGTATAAAGGATCTGCTAAAACATCTCTTTTAACAGCACGTCTTTTACGCATATCTTATTTCCTCCCTTCTTCTATTAATTCTTTGGTTTCTTTGTACCATATTTACTTCTTCCTTGACGACGTTTTTCAATTCCGGCAGTATCTAATGTACCACGAATAATGTGATAACGAACTCCGATTAAGTCTTTTACACGTCCTCCACGGATTAATACAACACTGTGTTCTTGTAAGTTGTGCCCTTCTCCTGGAATATAAGCAGTTACTTCCATTCCGTTACTTAAACGAACACGGGCATATTTACGCAATGCTGAGTTTGGTTTCTTTGGTGTCATTGTTCCAACACGAGTACATACTCCACGTTTTTGAGGAGCATTTAAACTTGTTTGTTTCTTATCTTTACTGTTATAACCAATATTCAAAGCAGGTGATTTTCTCTTTGTTGTTTTACTTTTTCTACCCTTACGAATAATTTGATTAATTGTTGGCATAATTTCTCTCCTTTCTTTCCACACTTCCAGGTGTTTCATTTTTGTTTTAAATGAAAGATTTACCGAAGTAAACCTTTTCAAACATAAATAGTTTAACATTATAATATATTCATGTCAAGTAAATTTATAACATTAAAAGAAAAAAACACAACTATTCATATTGTGTTTCATAACCTTCCGTTGTATAATCACCACAATCCAAATATGGTTTATAAGTCTCATCACTGGAAGTATAAGTAACATAGCCAGAACATATATTCCCATTTGGATCTTTTACTTGGTCTATAAAATCTAGAGAGGTTAATTGCTCTAAAGTAATATGCATAATCGTATCATCTTGTATCTCTTCATATTGTCTTTCAATATATGCTTTAGAAGCAATTTCTAAACTATCTTCTAAAGCATGATAATAATTATCATCTACAACAACAGGTTCTTGATCTTCTGTATCTTCATCTATAATAACTCCTGGAGTTGTTGCTTCATTAATTTCTTCTTTCACATTTTTATCTATTGTAGAAGATTCTTTAGGTGTATCCATCATATGATTAAATTGATTTAATAATATATAAATTACAAGAAGAATAACAGCAATAATACCACAATATAGCATCATGTCTTTTTCTCCCCAACCACGATTATTTAATCTTTTCATACAATCCCCCCTTTTTAAAATATTTTTTTATTAGAAATATCATCTTTAAAGCGATACAATTTAGCAGGTCTTCCTGCTCTACTCGTATCATAATCATTGGTATCTTCTATTAATCCAAGAGAAATAAATTTCTTACGAAAATTACGACGGTCTAATTTTTTTCCTAAAATAGATTCATATGCTCTTTGAATTTCAGGTAGTGTAAAATCACTAGGAAATATTTTCTTTAAAATTTCACTATTTAATAATTTTTCTTTCAAATGTTCGATTGTATTTTCTAATATCATTTGATGATCATAACCAATTTTAGGAAGTTCATGAATATCAAACCATTGTGCCACAAAAGAAAATTCTTCTTGTTGTAAAGCCTCTAAATCACTCACAAATCCAAGATAATGAATCGCAATCACCGGCATATCTATCACCCGATCTGGAGTACTACAACTAGAAATTTCATCTAATTCTAAATTCTTAAAATGAAATTGTTCTTCTAATTTTTGATTGAGTGCTTCTTTACAAGTTTCATGAATAGAAACATAAGTACTTGGTAAAACCCAATAACCTTTATAAGGATCCTCTTCATTCTTTAAAAGTAATACTTTAATACAACCTTGATCAATCGTATAAAGACAAGCAATAGATTCAACATAATGTTGATACTCTTTCGTATTAATTTTCATACAATTCTCCTTATCAGAAATAAAATTTGTGTTTTAAATACACCACATAGTATATCATTTTCTTTTATTTTGTCAAGAAAAGAGAAGTTTTACTTCTCTTACTTAAATGGGTCTAAACATGTTTCTAAACTACTACCAAATAACAATTCTAATACGAAATCAATTAAATATGGTAACATAATTAAAATTGCTAAAAGAATTAACCGTTTTACAAAAGTACTACCAGCTTTTCTCATTGCTTCTGCATCATCACTTGTTGTTGCTCTCAAGAAATCTAAGATTCCTAAAATAACTACTAATGCCGCAGCAGCACCACGAATCCATTTATAAATATCACCAAGCAAATTATTTAAATTAGATCCCATAATGACACAACCATTTGCTTGATTTAATTGCATATTAAATTGTGGCTTATCGCGTATTTCTTTTTCAGTATCATCTTTATCACTACTTGAATCTTTTTCACCATTTAAATTATATTTGTCATTAATCTCTTCGTCTAATTCATCTTCATCTTTGGTATTTCCCTCTTTATCTGTACACTTACCATCTTCACATTTCCAACCATTTTCCTTTTTATAATTATCTCTAACTGCTTCTCCAGTTGGAGTATCGGCAACAGGGCCAAAATCTCCTTCAATATTATCCGCTTTTACTACGAACGGAAAAGCTAAACTAAAACAGATGAATAATAAAAGTAAGCGTTTTATTTTCTTT
>CALVKP010000021.1 GCA_944332735.1 uncultured Bacilli bacterium
TGATATAATTTAGTTTTTCATTAATATATTCTAAATCTTTTTGATATTCTTCCTCGCTTTCATTTTCAACATTTTCTAA
Organism: uncultured Bacilli bacterium; assembly: GCA_944332735.1. Taxonomy (GTDB): domain Bacteria; phylum Bacillota_I; class Bacilli_A; order RF39; family UBA660; genus UMGS2016. The sequence continues at coordinate 80 of CALVKP010000021.1, forward strand.
TTCGGGATAATATGTTGTAAGCCCGTGCCTGCATGAAGGGTGAAGAAATCCTTGTTTCATAGCGGTACTTAAAAGCATATAATTTCCATCTTTAGATGTACCTCCACTATACACATCATCTATAAAAATTCTACCCTCCCACTTTTGACATATGGGACATGCACCGCCATGTGAAGTAGCTTGTACTAAATGTCTACCTATAGATTTTCTAAAATCGCCTTCGCCCATTAGTTGGGCTCTTAAATTAGCTGTCCTAACTGCCATTTGAGAATAACTAGCAATATTTACTCTTCTTCCATCAGAATATTCTATACAAGCTAAACCTCGGCTCAAAAAGTCTTTATTTGTTTCATCTATGGCCAATTTAGTTAATTGTAATTCCGTTAATTCATCAGTTGCCATTTTAGCAGCTTGTTGTTCCGTAAATACTCCGTTACCAACAAAAAAAGCACTCTTATGAATAACTTGCCTATATTGGTCATTAGTCATTCTCAAGACTGCCGTATTAGCCGTTTTTAGGTCGTTATTAACAGATTTTATTAAAGCCTTTACCTTTTTATCATTTGTTTTGAAAAAGCTTCTATTCATGATTTTATCAGGTTTTAGATTTTGTTTTAATACTTTATTGTATTGTTTTATAGCATTAATTGAGCCTTGCCTTAATTCTTCTTGTAACTGTTTAGATATTTCATCAGATAAATTGTTAGTGTATTTTCCAATGATATCTTGATTTTCTCTTTGATACTTTTTAAGTTCTTTTAACTTTTCAGCTTGCCATTGAGTATATTTAAATCCTGTTTTAGCCTCTTCATTAAGATGTCTTTGATAATTCCTTTTCATTGAAGAAATTATTTCCATTTCCATCTTTTCATAAAGCTGCTTAATCTTATAATCGTTCATAGGTTATACACCTACTTTTTTATGATTTCTATCTCGCTAAATTTGCAGTTTACATTTGTACTAGAATTATTATTTGTTTTATTTGTAAAACTAACTCTCTCATTGCCGTCCCAATTAGAAATAGAAAAATAAACTATTTTATCATAGACATTCCCATCATACTTTATTTTCAGATTTTCTATTGGTCTTTCTTTACTATTCTCCATCATTGCTACCACCTTCTTCCATATTATCTTCATTTTCTATCAAATCGATATCTTGAGCAATTGCTGGTTCTTCCATTTCTACAATACCGTTTTCATTCTTAATTCTTTTTACTTCTTCTGATTTCCATTTTTCATCTTTGGTATCACCGTAAAGCTCATCAATGCTAGCCTCAATACTCATAATTCCATTAGTTTTAGCTTTTCCGACAGTTTCAATTTGAGCTTCAAAAGATGGATTGGCATATCCTCCAAATGTTACTGTAGCTTTAGTATCAGAAATAGGATTTTCATTCATTGTATCATAAACTTTAAAAGTAATATCTACAATATCTTGAATTGTTTTAGTAAGAACTTCTATAATTTGATTTCTTTTATAAAGTGTTGTCTTTTCTTTTTCTCTGGTAGCCTCTGCATTATCAATTTTTTTAGTATCAATACCAAGCGTACTAGGACTTATTAAACCCGTTAAGCATTGATCTAGAGCTGTTATATAGGTACTTAACAAAGCGTCATGTTGAATTTGCCCTTGAGTAGTTTTAATTTCATTCTTTCCATCTTCAGAAACTGTTTCTTCAACAGATATATAATCATTGTCAAAGTCACTACCTCGAAGTAGTACTCCAGTATTAGGATCTCTTGGTAACAATGATTCAGGAATATATGTCTTAATTTGTCCTTTTCTCAACGCAAGCATCCATTGAGACCATACCTCATCGAAAGCATCAAAGTTATCTATTTTTCCATCAAATAATGATTTACCACGATTTGGGTATTTTTTTGATTTTTTAAACATTAAAGGTAAAGCCATAATGAAATTATTTGAATTTTTTACTGGTTGATATTTATTGGCTAGTTCTGGATAATCCTCAATGTTTAATTCTGTTCCTTCTTTATTTACCAATTTATAAGTAATCCCATTCTTATCATATCTTTCTAAAAGAGTATATTTTTGCTTATTTATAAATTTCTTTGTTTTAAATACAATGGCAATTAACCTTCCTCTTTCATATTCAAATTCCACACGAGAACCATCGTAGAACTCTATTATTGGATATTGGCTTATATCTGTATCGATAGACCATTTAAATGCTCCATCACCTATTGCAAGTCCTCCAACTACACTATCATGAATTAAACTCTTAAAATTGTTTTCTTTTGCAATATTATTCCATTCTTCTTGCCTTTTCCCTACTTCAACATTGTTTAAATCATCTGTTGAAATATCCGCCAATGTATCTATAATCATTGCTGGTAATCCAGTATGAATTTTTCTTATATTCATACCTGCAGTTGGCCTACTTCCCCAGAAGTGAGTATTGCCTAATCTATCATCTAATTGTTCATATAATTGATTTAATTCACTTGCATCACCACGATACCAAATATTGTTTATAAAGGCTTGTCCTTCAAAGTTTGTTAACTGTTCAATATCTATTTGTAGTGAATCCGGATTTTTTATTTCTAACCAGTTTCTTATCATATTTTTAATCACTCCCATGCTATTCCTCCTCATCGGCATCTTTTATCATTATTTTTATTAAATCCCAATTGCCTATCATTTTTTTGAAAGGTAACCAAGCATATTGGCATCCTTGAATTGAATGATCATGTCCATCTTCAAGTTGTCCGTCTTCGGTGTAACTGTAAGTGTTACATTCATCTATATAGCTTTTACAAGTTTCTACAATTAAAAAATCGTTACTTTTTAGCCACGACTGTTCTAACTGTACCCTAGTTAGATTTTTAGTTTTCTTCCATGCTCCGGCAAATATATAAATACATCCACTTTTTCTTTTATATTTATTTGCCTCAGCTATTGTTCCAGCATCAGCACTATCTATGAATATATACCTTGCAAAACCCCATTTATTTTTACATCTTTCAGCAAACGCTACTAATTTTGGTATAACATCACTAGGGGCAAATGGCACCTCTCTATCTTTATTGTTGTGAGTTTCTTCTTCTAACAAAATACATTTTCTATCATCAGTTATACCGACAAATTCAAATGTTAACTCGTCATGAGATTTTCTTGAATAAGATGTATCACAACCAATTGCAAATCTTACAAACTTCCTTTTCTTTTTAGGATTTTCTTCTTTCCAGTCTTCAAATATAGCTTGTTTTTCTGTTATGATATCTTTAGGCTCAATATTAAATACTAAACCAGTAGCTCTCCCTCTTAATCCTAATATTTTATTTTTATAGAGTTTAGTTCCGATAGGAACGGATTCGATTATTTGTTTTTTCTTTTCTTCTGTTAGGCTGGCATTATTATCAAATGTAAAATACCACCATGTCCAATCACTTATTTGTGGTAAATCTAACATTTTTAACAATTCTGTAGGTGCATCGTTCTTATATTTTTCTATTGGTCTTGCATGATTAACATATTCTATATAACATTCTTTATTAGGATCATCTGGATTAAGGGTGCAAATTCTATAATCTGCTCTCATGAAAGCTTCCCTAACAAAGTCCATATCAGCTATGTTAAATTCATCTATGAACAAAGCAAAATATTGACCTCCTAATGCTTTTTTCCACCTAGCTTTATTATCGTACCCTAGAACATATATTACTTTAATGCCATTTGGAGTATGAAACAATATATGTGGAATACTTATCTTTCCTCCACCGTTCGGTTTATACTCAACGCATCCACCACTTTCGTAATCGCCAAACACTTCAATTAATCCCATATCAGCATTAATAATATTTTTTTCAATTGTTCCCAAATCTAATCCAGCAATTATACTAGGTTTCGTACTTGTACTTTCCATTATTTCAAACATGAATTTTGGAATAGCTACCGTTGTTTTTCCAGCAAAAGTAGTTCCTTCTAAAAAATCTGTGCTTGATTTATGTTCTAGAAAATCTATATATTTTTCACTTAAAGGAAATACTTCATTATTCATTTTTTTTCTTTAATTGCTTACTTATAGATTCTAGAACTTTTGTAGTTTGAGGATTTTCTATGGAGATTTCTTCTTTTGGCTTTTCACCAATAGTATCTCTTATTACTTCAAATGCTTTTACATTACCATCTAAAGCACTGGTTAACAATGCTACCGATAACTTTACTTGAGTATCTCCCGTTTCTAATAAAGCAATAAGTTCTTCTTTTAGAGTCTTTCTGTTTCTTCTTGCTTTTCCACTCGCAATACCACCAAATTTTCCTTTTTCTCTCGCTTCGCTCACGCTTCGAATAGGTTTTAAGTTTTTTTCATTTGCCAACTTTGCATCACTTTCTTTCTATATTTTTAAATACTATCCCCTCACTCATAATACTCATCAATGTCATCATCATCTAAATAATCATAATCATCTTCGAACACAATACAACTCCATATTTCTTCTTTATAAGCACTAGCTATACATATAATAATTGTGAATAACAATAAAATTATCAACAATATTATACCAATTACTATGTTCACTTTCTTCTCACTCTCTTCATAGGTTCTTCTAATGCTGGTCGATATAAGTATTCATCTTTAATTAAATAATTGCCTTTCTTTCCACGATCTGAACAATGCTCTCTTTCAAAACAATGCAAAACATCTAGGATATATCTTAAATTGTCCATGTCCAGATAACCCTTTTGATTTTCGTCTATCATCTCACTGGTTATAGCGCTAAACATATCATAGTCTTTTGCTTCGATTAAATGAAGATATTCATGAGATGTCTTTTGTACCAGTATTGCACCATTCCAACGATAATATCCATCTCCTAATCCCATTGATCTACATTCTCTGTGCGGCACTATTAAATGATGAAAACTAAGCAAACCATTAGCTGGATATCCCATGAAATCAATTCCTTTTTCTTTTACTTGGTAATCCGCTATCATTTGTTTAGTTATCTCTCTCATTTATTTCTCCTATTAAAAAAAGAACTATTTCTAGTTCTTAGGTGATACTGTATCTTTAATAGATACTGTACTAATGATATAAGCTAGAGTTCCGCATACTCGATTTAACTTTAGCCGATTATTCAATATATCCTAGTTCACTAGGTCTAATGGTACTCATATCACCAGTACACTATCCATTAAAGGATAGCAACAGTTATCGGTTTCCCGATACTAGGACGTATACTACTCTAGGCAGTTATGTATGTGTGAGTTTATCATGGACTTATAATTATCCACAATACCATTGTACACCAAATTAATGTCTCATAGTGTCTCATTTTGTCTCTTTTTTATAATTATCATATAATCTATGACAATGGCTCCTTGAATAATTAAATAATTTTGCTATGTCATCCCATTTCCAGCGAAGATTATCTCTAAAATACACAATACAATACTCAACAGAGTTATTTCTCATCATCTCTCGGATTTCATTTATAGCCATTTCCTTATAATCTTTGTAAGTCTCCATAACTACATCAAATTCGTTTTCTAAATTCTCTTTTTTTATAACCCTATTTAGCATTATATCTCCTTTCATACCACCTTTGGTTACTACATCTTTCCAGGTAACTGCTGATATATTTATTAGTGTTCTATTATATTTATGAGATAATTCTATCAATC
>CALVKP010000022.1 GCA_944332735.1 uncultured Bacilli bacterium
TACTTTCTGTAATTGATTTACAACTTCATCAAATTTATGATCATTTACTTCAATAAACATACGTACTCTATTTTTTATAATATTGACATCGTAATTTTGTAACATTTCTTCTATATTTTTCGTCAAAATCTTAATAAACAAATTTCGATTTCCTTTTTTTGTTGTTAACTCTCCATATTTAATTAATATTAATTTCTCCATAGTTCTTCCTCCGACGTATATTATAACAAACAAAAAGACAAGGTTTCAACCTTGTCTTTCAATTAAGCATGATTTTTTAATTGTTTCATAGCAAATGTTCCTGCAGCTGCAGAAATAATTAATCCAGCAACAATTAATAATACAGAATCAGAAGTTTCTGGGTTTGTTACTTCTTCAGTTGTATTATCAGTTGATGGAGTTTCTTCTGGAGTTGTAGGTGTAGTTGGTTCTGTTGGTTCAACATATTCATCACCATCTACTGTAATGTCAGCAGCTTCATTACTTTCGTATTTTACTTCTCCAGCATTATCTGTTACAACAAGTTTGCTATCATTTACAAATACTTTATCTGTAGTAGTTTCAGCATTTTCAATAACAACTTCTGTTGTAGCATCATTTTCATCTTCTGCGAAACGAATTACATTTTCAGTTTCTGTAGAAGTTAAAGTTCCATTCATAACAATAGTTGGTTCATTTGGTGAACTGGCAATATTTTTTGATTTAGAAAGTTCAATTCCATTATTTGAATTTTCACCATTGTAACCTAAGTTTAATGAAATAACTTCTACTGTTCCACCATTTACTAATACAGCTCCATATTTACAATTTTCAATTGTTACATTTTGAAGACTAACATATCCACCATTATAAGCTTGTACACCATATTTTGGACTATCTTTTAAAGTAACATTTTTTAAATTGATTTTAGAACCATCTAAAGAAGCAGTAATTAAAGTAATGTTATCTGTTACAGCACCTGTAGCAGCACGATTACCAGTAATTGTATGGTTTGCACCATCAATTGTAACTTCTACACCACTTGTAAGTTCTACTTTACCATCCAATGTAATACTTTGTTCTAGTGTAATTACATCTCCATTTTCTGCATTCGCAATAGCATTTTGTAAAGCTGTTCCATCACTTACTTTTACTTCTTTCGCATCTGCATGAACCATTGGAAGTAATGCACATAATCCTACAGCACAAAATGATACAATATACTTCATCTTTCCCATGATTTTCCTCCTTTACCTTTCCAAGATAAACATTCTCGCCTATCTATTTTAAGTATACTAGAGTAAATATAAAAAATCAATCGAATTTTGTTTGCAAATGTCAAGTTCTTGTCTCCCTTTTTATCAATTTCGCATGCATTACAACACGATGTCCAAAATTATCTTGACATGTCGATAGTGTCAATATTTTGTCATTGGTATTTAAATTTGCAGAAAACTGTACTTCACTTCTACTTTTCAAGGTATTTAAAAATGTTTGATAACGATTTACATCAGAAAAATTAGGAGTAATATAATAACTTTCAGCAGCAATGGTATATACACTAAATACTTGCCACATTGTATTTTCAGTTGGTGTTGACATACGAATAATATGATTATTCTTATTGTTATACCAAGAACTAGATAAAATATTTTTTAAACTTCCAAACATCGTTTTATTATAGCGACTATGAGCATAAATAATTGTATTCTGATCAAAATTTTTCGCATCATTACGATAATCCATAAAAACCCAACCAGCATCATTTTTCGTTTTATCAAAAGCATGATTTAAATAATATTCATTATTATTTGTTTGGACAACAGGATAATTAATATTTGTCCCTTTCACTTCAATCCATCCCACTGTATCAGAATTTTTATTTAATAATTCATTAAAATTCACTTCTAATAAATTCATTTTAATATAATCCCAATAATCATCTTTTTTATTTTCTTCTGGAGGATTTATAATCTCCGTTTTCTGATTATCTTTCTTTTCCTTTTTTTCTACTGTCTTCACTGTTTCGTTTGCTAATTGATCAATTTTTTGATTATCTTGGAACCAATTCCACAAAAAAAAGATAGAAAAAGAAAACACAAGAACAGAAACCCAAAAACTAGCAATTAATATATATCTTTTTCTTCTAAGCTTTTTGCGACGAGCAACACGAGATAATGGTTTCTTTGTACGCATTTGATATCACCTACTTAATAGTATAACGAATTTTATTCATTATGAGAAGTACACTATCTTTCTTTATTTATATTCTCGTTGGAATAATCATCACACTTATTTTGAAAATAATCATAGTCTGTTTCTTCCATAAAACGTTCTAAATAATCTTTTTCTTCTAATTGTTCCAATGTTTCTGATAATAATTTATTTTCAGGTGTTTCTATATCATTTAAAACATCTCTATCTTCCGCTTTATCTATCATACTATCATATTTTTCTTTCATAGATTCCCCTCATTTCTTTTAAAAAAAGTAGTGATAACACTACTTCTCATTACCATACAATTTTAATAATTTATCGTAAATAGCAGGATCAATTCGATTTAAACAATTAATTGTAAGTTCTAATGATTTATGATATTCTCCTTTATAAAATAACACTTCAGAATAAGTTAACTTCTTATCTAAATCTTCTACCGAACTACGATAACGATTTCCATATACAATTGCCATTTCTGCAAACATGGCTGTTTTTACTAATTCCTTTGTCGTCATGTATAATTTTAAAACTAAGTCACGGGCTGTATCAACTCTTGTATTTAATGTTGTAATCATAATTGGTTTTTTATCTAATTCTTTTACAATTTCTTTAATAGCAGCTCCAGCTTCTTTTAATTCAACAAAATATGTATTTGGAATCACTGGTAAATTATAATCGCGAATTTTTAATTTAGATTCTTTTAAAATACTTCTTACTTCATCTAATTGTTCACGTGCTCTTACCTCATCTGCTTTCATACCACCAA
>CALVKP010000023.1 GCA_944332735.1 uncultured Bacilli bacterium
ATATTTGTATTGGTGTAGCAATTTATATTTTTATGCATATATTTTTAAACTTAGGTGGTCTTTTTGGTGTCATTCCATTAACCGGAGTACCATTACCTTTTTTATCCTATGGAGGATCTTTTACCATTTCACTAATGGTTGCACTGGCAATGGTACAACGTATCAGTGTTGAAACAAAAAGAGAAAAAATTAAAATTCCAACCTTAAAGTAGCAGGACTTCCTACTACTTTTTTTGTATATAAAAAGTAGAGGAAAACGGAAGGGGATGAAAAGAAAGCAACATATTTTAGAACCCCATCCAGAAGTTGCTAAATATCTTAATTGTATTCCAAATATATTAAAAAATCCTGATTGTATATTTTGGGAGATAAATCGTGAATCCACGATTTGGTTAGTTAAAAAATTTGATAAAAATATTAAATTAACTGTAAAGCTTAATTTTTCTCAAAATAAGAATTTGAAAAATTCTATTATTCAAATGCAGATTATGAGAGAGAGCGAAGTTGATAGAAATATTAGAAATGGGAATATTATAAAATTGTTTGATAAAAATAATCCTGTATAGTATACTATTAGTAGGAGAGGTGGACAATTTCGGCACGTCCACACACCTTATGGGTCAAAAGAGATGAGGGAGAATGTGCCGCCCTCCTCCTAAAAAAATATTTTTTGAGTTTGTAGCAGGACTTCCTACTACTTTTTTTGTATATAAAAAGTAGAGGAGGTAAAATATGAAAAAAATATTTATTTTATTATTACTTTGTTTATTTGTAGTATCTTGTTCAAAATCTGAAGATACAATTTCTTTTCAAGAGAAAAATGTACCAACGAAAGAAGAAAAACAAGATGAAAAGATGATTGCTGTGGATGTGAAAGGAGCAGTTTTAAATCCTGGTGTATATGAGTTTTCTAAAGGAACTGTATTGGATGCGATTACGAAGGCAGGTGGACTTTTAGAAAATGCAGATACGAATTATTTAAATTTAAGTAAGAAATTAAAAGATGAAATGGTAATTTTAATTTATACAAAAGAAGAAATTGCTGACTTTGAAAATGGAAATCAGTTACAATTACCGATTGAAACTTGTGTTTGCCCAGAAATAAAAAACGATGGATGTCTAAAAGATGAAGATGTAGTTACGAACCGAAAGGAAGAAGAATCTGTCACAGTAGAGGAAGGCCCACATGTGATATCTATCTTAACTGCTACGAAAGAAGAATGGATGTTACTTCCAGGAATTGGAGAAACAAAAGCGAATGCGATTATTGAATATCGTAATACCAATGGTTTTCAAAGTATTGAAGATTTAAAAAATGTAAAAGGAATTGGCGATAGTACCTTTGAGAAAATTAAAGAATATCTTACTATGTAGTATCATACTTACTACTTGTATGATTGTATATACTGGTTTAAAACAAGAACGGAATGTTCCTAAAGAAGAAGTAAATCAGGCACGTATTATTGATTTTGAAATGACTGGTGATACATTAAAACTAGAATTAAAACAAAATCAGAACTATATCGCATATTATCAAATTAAAAGTTTACAAGAAAAGAAATGGTTAAGTAAAAATTTAGAATATGAAATGATTATTTCTTTTCAAGGTGAATATCAATTACCAAGTACAAATACTAATTTTTATCAATTCTCATATCGTAATTATTTAAAAAGTCAAAATATTTACTGGCAAATTCAAATAGAAAAAATTAACTATTTAAAGAGTAATCACTCGTTTAAATCAATTGTTAAAAATGGGATTCAAAAAAGAATTGATTATATTCATTCAAATGATACTTATTTAAGTTTGTTTTTATTAGGAAGCAAGAAAAATTATGATGATGAAATTTATATGAAACTTGGAGTTAGTCATTTGTTTTGTATTTCTGGAATGCATTTTTCTTTCTTTTTAACTTTTTTCCTTTGTTTTTTTAAAGATCGTAAGAAAGCACAGTTATATGCATTTCCAGTGATGTTATTTTATGCTTGGATGATTGGTTTTTCTATATCTGTTATTCGTGTATTAGGTTCTATGTTATTTTCACTATGCCATGGAAAGAAGTATCTATCTCTTCATGAATTTTATATATTATTTTTCTGTATATTGTTATGCCTTAATCCATACCGTATTTATGATATTGGTTTTTTATATAGTTTTGTAGTAAGTGATGCTTTAATTATAAGTGCGCATTATTTTCAAAAGAAAAGAGCATTATCTAAAATGTTCACGATGTCTTTGATTAGTTTTATTGCGAGTATTCCTATCACTTTAACAAATCAATATGAATTACAATTTACGAGTATATTATGGAATCTAATTTATATTCCATTTGTCAGTTATATATTATTTCCACTTTCATTTTTCGTACTTATTTTTCCTATTTGTTTTCCTATCTTTTCATTTCTCATATCTATTTTAGAGTATGGAAATCAAATTGTTGAAAAAATATTACCAAGTGCTGTTATTTTTAGAAAGCCAGGCATGTGGTTTTATATCTTATTTATATGTTGTTTTTATTCTAAAAAATCTCTTCGTTATAAAACGATTATGATTGTTTGTTTATTATGTATTTTAAAAGTGACAACTTATTTTTATCCAAATGAATTGGTTATGTTTGATGTTGGACAAGGAGATAGTTTTTTGATTCGAGGGAAAAAAACAATTCTTGTGGATACCGGTGGCAAGTTTAATTATCAAAAAGAAAACTGGCAATTGAAAAAAACAGGTTCTTATGCTGAAAGAGTCATTATTCCATACTTAAAAGCAACTGGAATTATAAAAATTGATTATTTGATTCTTACACATGGTGATTATGATCATATGGGTGAAAGTATTAATTTAGTAAATAACTTTAAAGTAGAGAAAGTAATATTCAATTGTGGGCCACATAATGATTTAGAACAAGAATTAATTAAAGTATTACATAAAAAGAAAATACCATATTACAGTTGTATCAAAGAAT
>CALVKP010000024.1 GCA_944332735.1 uncultured Bacilli bacterium
GGAGTAGTAGAAACACCAAATGAAAGTAATCAAGCTTTCTATTTATCAGGATTTGCTCTACTTGCATTATTCTTATTAAAGAAACGATATGAAGGATAGTCAAACTATCCTTTTTATTTGCACCTATCTGCACTTTGTGTTAGAATAAAACTAATTTGGAGGAACTATGAAAAAGAAATATGTGATTTTAATAGTATTTGTAATTATCATTGGAATTATTTTTTCAACTTCTTTTATCATGCAAAAAAATAAAAAAGAACAAATTCATACTAACGTACCATCTCCAAAAGAACATACAGTGGAAGAAAATAAATATGAGCAACTAATTCGTGATTATCCACAAAATGTTATTGCATTTATTGAATTACCAGGTGTTTTTATAGAACCGGTTGGGCAGGCAGCAGATAATGATTATTATCTAACACATAATATTCAACAAGAAGAAGATAGTAATGGAGCAATCTATTTAGATTATCGAATCGATTTTAATCAAAATCAAAAATTTATTATTTATGGTCACAGCGATCCCCAATTGTCACTTCCATTTGCTCAGTTAGCACGTTATCATGATGAATCATTTTTTTATGAACACAATATAATTTATTTATATACAAAAGAAAAAACATATACTTTTCAAATATTCTCATCTTATGTCGAAACAAGTGATTTTGATTATTTAAATATTAAAAGTTATAATGGACTTACATGGCTAGAACATTTACAAAAGTTAAAAAATAAATCACAGTATGAAACAAATATTACATTAGAAGATGATAAAAAAGTATTAGTATTACAAACATGTAGTTTTGATTCAAAATACAAAAATAATCGTCAAAAATATCGTGTTGTAGTAGCAATTGAACAATAATTATATGGACACTTTGAAAAATTCTCGCATATATTATGGTGAGGGGTGAGTAAAGTGGCCACATATAAAGAAATTGTAACAAAAGCTGTCATTGGGAAAGGAAAAAAATATTTTAAAAATAATTATTCATTGACACCTGCTGATAAACCTTCTAATGTTTTAGGTTGTTGGGTAATCAACCATCACTTGGTCGTTGGTGATAACCATTCTAAACTTTGCAAATACTGAGGATTTGATTGCTGATTTTTATATATGGTATTTATACTATTCATTTTCTTAAAAGAGGTTATAAGCTTGATGCTTTTGAAATGAACATGATATATCTTTATGGTTCAAAGGTTGCATAGAAGAAATATTTAATAGAGCAGTCACGAAAATCTCGGATTTTTCAGATTTAAATACGAAAAAAATTGTAATTCTATTTATAGAAAATAGGAGGACATGGTATAATGGTACATAGAATGGTGGAATAATATGGTAATTACAATGAAAGATGATACAACTAGGTTTGGTGTAAGAGTTGGAGCAATAATTTTTAACAAAGATCATACTAAGGTTTTAGTACAAAGACAAAAGCATGATATTTATATGTTACCAGGAGGAAGATTAGAAGCTTTAGAGAATACTGGTAGTGCTATAAAAAGAGAATTGATAGAAGAATTAGGAATTGAATGCGATGTACATTTAAAATATATATTAGAAGCAATTACAAGCCTTCCTAATGAAACTAAATATCATGAAATCGGTTTTTACTATAATACGCAAATTGATGAAAATGAAACAGGCTATACCGATGATAAAGAATATGATTCATTAGATGAAAAACATGATGGTAAGTCCAAATTTAAGTGGGCAAAAATTTCAGAAATTGATAATTATAATTTTTTACTTGATATTTTAAAAGAAAAAGTCAAAAGTGATGATAATAATGAATTGGAACATATAATTTATGAAAATAAATAGTCTATCATAAAAAGCAAAAATTATTGGATAATGAATTTGAATTACAATATTGTATTAAAAGTTATATATATGATAAAGAAACTAATCAATTAAATGGATATAATAAAAATGAATTAAAACAAATATTAGATTATCCAAATAGCAATCAAAAAAATTTTTTAGAATATCATAATCTGACAGCATTTAAACCAGATATATACTGTCAAAATACTATAAAAGATTTAGAAAATAATCATGATAGACAATTAGAGGTTGCTTACAAAATCATTAAAATGAATCAAATGAATAAAGAAAATGTACATGAAGATGAAATAACTCATTTAAAAATGTAGTAGAAATCTTCAAATGATAAAAAAGATTACTATGCAAAGTTGTGGTAATCTTTTCTATTTGGTTCAAAACAGTTTCGAACTCATGATAATATGGAAAAATTAGAGTGTTTAATACAAAAAATAACCATGGAGTTTTGTTTTTATGATTTTGAAATGTATATGATATATTTTTATAGTTGGTTTGTTCAATCGTTGATTTTTTAAGTTTTCAAAAAATGTTTTAAAAACAATCTCATTTTCAGGGGAGTAACAAAAATATTACAAGCATAAATAGTAAGTGAAGAAGAAAACAAAAAAATAGAAATATCATAAATAATCAAGTATCAAAAGATATTGAGAAAATGATAAAAAAGTATTTTTTAATACTTTTTTATAAAAATATGATATTATAGAATTGGTGATAATATGGACTTTTATAAACATAAAAGAATTTTTATAGATAGAATATATAATTACTTTCAATTAGCAACAGCAACTACATACATTAATAATACTACTAAACAAAGAGTATATTTGACAGGTAAATTAGATAAAACAAGATTTCTAATGTATCTATTATTTTGTATTTTCTTTATATTAATCGGATCAACTTACATAATTAATATTCCTTATATAGGAAAATATAGTCTTATAATTGGTGTTTTAGTTTTTTTAATTAGTTTCATATTAGTTTTAGTAAAAGTAAGAAAATTACATAAAAAAATAATACCAAAAAGTACAAATATAAAAATATATGAAAGAGAATTGCCAAGTAATTTAAAACCAGCACATGTAAGATTTTTAATGACTGATGGATTAGTAGATGAACTGTCATTAGCGTCTACTTTATTAGATTTAGTAGATAACGATTATTTGAGATTAGACTATCAGGGTGAATCAAAAGATAAGCTAAAGAATAGTATATTTAAAAATAAAGGTATCATTTTATCTAGGACTAATAAATCATTAGATAATTTATTTGAATATGAAAAATATTTAATAAACTGGTTTTTAGGATATAATGATGGAATATCAATAACGAGTGAAAAATTACATAGCAGTTTAATATTTGATAAAACAAATGACAGCGAATTTCCTAGTGATAAAATGAATTTCTTTTCAGCTTTAGTTTTAATGTCATTTCCGATAGAAGAATATTATAATAAAGTAAAAAGAGATAAAGACTTAATGAAATACGTAATATTTGTATTTCTAGGTTTTGTTCCATATTTAACTTATATCGGAGAATTTTTAGCAATATATGGTTTAGGAATGTTAATGTTTGCTAATCCATCATACACACTTAATAGTAAAGGTGTAAATTTATTAGATAGTTATAAAAATTTGAAAAAATATTTAGAAGACTTTAGTAAAATAGAAAATAAAACAGCTCAAATGGTGGAACTTTGGAATTATTATTTAACATATTCTATAGCACTCGAAATTGATTCGATAGCATCAGAAGAATTAAGAAATTTTTTTGGAACAGGAATATTTCAAGGAACTTATACTAATAAAAAAAGCCATTTAAGTTCAAAAAAAGAGGGGGAAGAGCTACAATTATCTTTAAAAGAATGGAAAATTATATTTGAAAAAGAAAGAATAAAAGAATTGCAAAATTATGAAGACAAATGAATTTAAAACTACAAATATGATATGAAATATAAAATATGCTTAATTATCAAAAGGACTGCAAAACAGCGTTCTTTTTTTGAATGTAATCAAAAATATTTTGTTCTAAAAAAACATATATTTAAATTGAATAAGAGGGGAGGTTTATATGAATAAAACTTTAAATATTAATGTATTTTATAATAATAGTGGCAATACCATATTAGAAATTTTAGAACAGGATTTTAAAGAATTTTTTAATGATTATATAAAAAAGTATATTAAGTAGCTAAACACGGATTCATTTTGGTTAAATTTATTCTATAAATTTTTTAATGGTTAGTTATATAATTTAGCAATTTGAATTCTCCAAATGGGGGAGATAACATGAATTATAATTATGGTATTGTTCATTCATTATTAAAGAAATATGAATCACAAGAAATAGCAAAATATATTAGATTATCATTGGCAGATGAAGTGAGTGATAAAACAATTGATGAGAGTGAAAGTGTTATCAATCAAAGAAGATTAATGAATGAATTTATTGACCGTAATGGAAATATAGGAGAAAAATGTAAAGAATTTATCGATGATGGAGTGAGTGGAACTAATTTTAATAGACCGGGTTGGAATAAATTACAAGAAGAAATGGAATCTGGAAAAATTAAAGTTGTTATTACTAAAAATCTATCAAGACTTGGAAGAAGCAATTTTGAATGTAGCTATTTTTTAGATTATTACTTTCCTGAAAACAATATTAGATATATTGCTATTCAAGAACAAATCGATACCTTTAACAACGAAAATTCAAATAATGAGTATGCTGCACTTAATAATTTTATTAATGAAAAATATTCTAGAGATTTATCTAAAAATATCAAAAGAGTATATAGAATTAAACAACAGGCAGGGGAATATATGGGGGGAAGACCTGTATATGGATATATAAAAGATCCAAATGATAAGCATAAATTGATAATAGATGAAGAAGCAGCAAAAAATGTAAAAAGAATATTTGAACTTTATTTAACATTACATTCGCAAAGTGGTGTTATGAAAATTTTGACAAACGAAAAAATACCAATTCCTGAAGTTTATAAACAAACAAGAAGAGGCGTTAAAGCAAAACATCCATATGACTGGAATTATCACACAATCAGAAATATTTTAAGAAATAGAATGTATATTGGTGATATGGTCCAAAATGTTCATGTGAAGAAAAGTTTTCGTGAGAAAAAAATTGTAAAAACTTCAAAAGAGGATTGGGTAATAGTAGAAGGAACACATGAACCAATCATTGATAAAGATACTTTTTATAGAGTGCAAAACTTATTAGATGCAAATTACAGACAACCTACGAAACCATATGAAAGAATTTTTGGTGGTATTATGTATTGCCATGAATGTGGCCATAAAATAGGAGTTGGCAATCCTAAAAGAGATAATCGACCTAAGGAAAAACAATATGTATATACCTATTGCAACTATTATAGAAAAAATAGTGCTTATCATAAATGTACTCCTCATACTATGAATTATAATAATTTAGAAGAACAGCTATTAGCAATTATTACATCAGTTTGTAATAAATATATTGATTTAATAGGTTATGATGATATTGTAAATAATCGAAAAAAAACTTTAAATACATATTCAGAAGAACTAGAAAAAAAGATAGGTAGATTAGAAATTGATATAAAAAGTATTGATTTAAAGATTGAAAAGTTATATAAGGATAGATTGGATGACATTATCACTGCTGATATATATAAAAAATTAACAGACAAATTTGAAGAACAACAGAAAACAAAACACAAAGAAATTGAAGAGTTAAAAACAAGTGTTGAAGAGTATAAAAAAAATAATTTTATTGATCAACTTTTAGAAACTAAAACTATTGTAAAAGAATATTTAAAAGCTAGAAAAAATTCACCTAGAGAACTAATTTTAAAAATTGTTGATAAGATAGAAATTCATCAAGATAAAACAGTAGATTTATATTTTAAGGTAAAACAATTGAATCAAGTTGTTTAAAAAACGCAAAAAGTTATCACCAAAAACCATGACACATCAATTTAAAGGTTATAAATCAGGTGATAATGTTGGTGTTGATGGATCATTTGACGTAAATATTTGGTATTCCTATGAAAATGATAGTAAAACGACAGTGGTAAATAAAAGAATTGAATATAATGAAGCATTTCATGTAAAAACAAAAGAAAATACTAGTTTAACTGGGGATACGGATATTATTGTCAGATCTTTAAAACAACCATCTTGTAGTAATGTTCAAATTGATAATGATGGTACCATTCATTTTGATATTGAAAAAGAATTAGGAGTAGAATTAGTTGGTGAAACAAAAGTAAAAATTGCCATTGAAGATGATGAAGAACCATGGGAAGAAATAGAAGATGAACCAACAGAAGAAGTTATGAAGGAAATTGACAACCAAGTAAATGAGAATTATATTGAAGAAAACACCAATGAATAATTGGTGTTTTTGATACATATGATGTATTGTCAACCAAAAATAGTTGACAA
>CALVKP010000025.1 GCA_944332735.1 uncultured Bacilli bacterium
TAACACCAGAAGATATGATGAAAGAAATATTAATGTATTATCAAAAAATAGGTATTTCTAAAGAAGAAGTAAAGAAATTATTAAGTGAGCATGACAACTAGTTGTTATATTCATATTCCTTTTTGTGATGATATTTGTTCTTACTGTGATTTTTGTAAAATATATAAGAAAAGTGGTAATGTGATAAAGTATTTAAATGCTTTAGAACAAGAAATAAAAAATAATTACCAAGAAGAAGTATTAAAAACAATTTATATAGGAGGAGGAACTCCTAGTTCTTTATCTTTAGAAGAATTAAAACAATTATTTTCTATTTTAGAACATTTAAAAAAAGATAAAAAGATTGAATATACAATTGAATGTAATATTGAATCTATTACAAGAGAAAAATTAGAATTATTCTTACAAAAAGGAATTAATCGTATTAGTATTGGAATACAAACTGTAGACGAAAAAAGTATTCAAAAATTAAATCGCCATCATACGAAAGAACAAGTATTAGATACAATAAAATTAGTAAAAGAAGTAGGCTTTTCTAATATCAATGTAGATTTTATGTATGCCTTTCCATGGCAGACAAAAGAAATGTTTTTAAATGATTTACAATTTTTCACATCTTTAGAAGTACCACATATATCTACATATTCTCTTATCTTAGAAGATCATACTATATTAGGAAATAAACAATTATCTCCCATTAATGAAGAATTAGAAGTATGGATGTTTCAAACCATTCAAGAACAATTATCAAAACTAGGTTATCACCATTATGAAGTAAGTAACTTTGCAAAGCCTAACTATGAATCAAAACATAATCTAGTATATTGGAATAATGAACCATATTATGGTTTTGGAGTGGGAGCAAGTGGATATGTTAATCATATTCGTTATGAGAATACAAGAAGTATTCAAGCCTATGAACAAGGAAGAACTATCTTAGAACAACATATAGTATCTAAAAGAGAAGATATGGAAAATGAATGTATTTTAGGATTAAGAAAAATGAAAGGTATTTCTAAAGATATATTTAAAGAAAAATTTCATAAAGAAATAGAAGAAGTATTTCCTATTAAAACATTAAAAGAAAAACAATTATTAGAAGAAAAAAATGGCTTTCTTTTTATACCAAAAGATAAAATATATATATCAAATGAAATATTAATAGAATTTTTAGCATAACAATTTATTTACAATATTTAATAATTATCATATAATGAAAGAGGGATACTTACTAAGTGTCCACTTATGTGTGCGCACTTAGCTTATGCTAGGTGTTTTTAATTATTATTAGAAATAAGAGAATAATGAGGTATTTCAAAAGTTGTAATAGAGTAAGAATTATTTTTTTCTCATATTTCATAAACTGTCACCTCCTTATCTATATTGGAAGTGAACACCTAACTGATCCCTCTATAAATAATCTACTGTAAAGGAATATCAAATTCCTTTTAAATTTATAAAAAAATGTGATAAAATGTAAACAGTAGGAGACTAGGTGATAGATATGAGAAATAATCAATATGTTAGCTATCAGTTACCATGGGGGGGGGTTTAGTAAATAATTCCCTATATTTCTCATACTCTTTTTACAATTTAATTCATTTTAAAAGATTTAAAAAGTTGTTTTCGTAGTGGAAGCAACTTTTTTGCAATGTGCAAATAAAGTAAAAAAATGTAGTGTAAAACACCTAGAAAACCTATATAAAACAATATAAAATTGTGATAATATGAAAGAAAGGTAAGGAGTAGTAAATATGAAAAGAAGTCATAAAGTAAAAGCACAACATTTCTTAATTGGTACGATATGTATCGCAGCATTTTTGATGTTAGGAATTGGATATGCAATTTTAAGTCAACAATTAGATATTAATGGAACAGCGCAAATCACATCCAACTGGAAGATATTATTTACAAGTGCAGAAGAAAAAGAAATGAATAATGCAACTACAACAAGAAAAGAAATATCAGACTTAACAACATTAACATTAGATGTAAATCTAACACAACCAGGAGCAAGTGCGACATATGATGTAGTAGTAGAAAATCAAGGAGATTTGGATGCAGTACTATCTAAAATAGATGGAATTAGTGAAAGTAATAGCAAAGATCCAAAATCAATTAAAGTAAGCATAGAAAATATTAAAACAGGAGATTCTCTTTTAGCAGGAGAAGATAAAACATTTCAAGTAAAAGTATACTGGGATGAGAATGTAGATTTCAGTGAGACAAATATGCAAAAAGAAATAGAAATCACATTAACATATGAACAAAGTGATGATGGAGTACCATTACCACCAAAACCAGGAGAAGGAGAAAGTATTGGAGGACAGACTGTAGAAGTCGTAACAAGTGGAGATGGGCTCTATGAAGACCAATATGAAACAGGAAGATATATCTATCGTGGAAGTAATCCAAATAACTATATCCAATTTAATAATGAATTATGGAGAATTGTAGCAAAAGAAACAGATGGAACATATAAGATAGTAAGAGATGAATTACTACCACAAAATGAAGGATATACATTTATGGCATATGATGCAAGTAATCATCGTTTAGATGAGAATAATACATATTGTACCAATCCTAGCTATGGTTGTGGAGTCTATGCAGCAGTAAGTGGAACATTCCAAACACCGAATGGAAGATATAGTGGAACCGTAACCGAAGATTCAAGTATCAAAGAATACCTAAATAATACATACTATCCAACATTAACAGGAATTGCGAAAACGCAAGTACAAAGCCATACATTTAATATCGGAAGTGTGCAATGGTTAAATATAAGTGGAAATGATAGTATAGAAAAGAATATCGCTGGAGAGAAGATGTACAAATGGACAGGCAACGTGGGACTTATCAATGTCAGTGATTTATTAAAAGCAAGTACGAATACCGCATGTAAATCAGCTACAGATGAATATGAGGCGTATCTTGACGATAGAGAAACATGCGGGTCGTATTTAACATACTTTGATACTATAAACGAAGAATTAGGAGGAATTGGCTACTGGACGATCAATGCTTTTTCTGCGGAGTCTGTGGACAACTCGTACGATGCTTGGCTTGCGGCTTTCTTTCGGGGCTTTGGCGGCTTCAGTGGCCTCTATGCGTACGCTGACTACGCTTATGGGGCGCGTCCAGTTCTCTATTTGAAATCAAATATTGAACTAACAAGTGGAACAGGGGCTAAATTAGACCCATATATAATCAATTAATTATAATTTGTAGTATCGATTAGATACTACTTTTGTTTTGGAAAAGATTGAAAATATGATACACTAATGTTTAGAAAGGTAGTTAGATTATGAATGAGATAAAGATAAATACATTTACAAGAGAAATAAATTATATAAAAAGGGAAAGGTATCGTGAGAATATTAAGAAGTTGATTTCTTATTTACCTGATTATTTTTTTGAGATACCAGCAAGTTCTACAGGAAAGTACCATCCTCGTTATGCATTAGGTGAAGGTGGTTTGGTACGTCATACGAAAGTAGCAGTTAGAATTGCTTATGAGTTATTACAGGATGAAAGTATTGGTTATCAGTTTAAAGAAGAAGAAAAAGATATAATTTTAATGGCATTGTTATTACATGATGGATTAAAATGTGGAAAAGAAAAGGAAAAGTATACAAGGTTTGATCATCCGTTATTAGTATGTGAGATGATTGAAAGTCATCAAAATGATTTAAGTTTAACAGGGCATGAAATAAAGGCTCTTACGAATATGATTTCAACACATATGGGACCTTGGACAAAGGATTATCAGGGAAATGAAGTATTAAAGGCACCATCGAATAAATATCAAAGATTTGTTCATATGTGTGATTTTTTAGCTAGTAAAAAGTTTTTAGAAGTACCATTTGATAAAAATGAAATTGTCGGTTGACCAGAACAAATGTTTGATATATAATGAAACTAGAGAGTAGGTGTTTATATGACAAAATGGGATCAACAATATTATGATTTAACAAAAAGAATATTAGAAGAAGGGGTTCATCAAGAAAATAGAACGGGAATTGATACAATTAAAATTCCTTCTCATTATTTACATTTTGATTTAAAAGAAGAGTTTCCTGTGTTAACAACGAAACAGCTATTTTTTAGACAAGCTATTTTAGAGATGTTATGGATTTATCAAGTACAGTCAAATGATGTAAGATGGTTACAAGATAGAAATGTTCATATCTGGGATGAATGGGAAGTAGATGAGAATGGCTATTGGAATGCGATTCAAAGAGTAAGACAAGAAGATGGTAGTTTTGAAAATGAAGCAATTCATCGTTATATAGGAAAAGAATATGCTCATACGATTGGAACCGCTTATGGGTATATTGTTTCAGAATTGAAGTTAATGGATCGTTTGTTAGATGATTTAAAGAATCATCCAGAGGATCGTCGTATGGTAATGAGTTTGTGGCAAGATGATTATTTAAAGACGGCTGTTTTGCCATCTTGTGTATGGTCAAGTGAATGGGATGTGACAAATGGGAAGTTAAATGCTTGGGTACATCAAAGAAGTTGTGATGTTCCTCTTGGATTACCATTTAATGTAACACAGTATGCGGTGCTTTTGAACTTATTGGCAAAAGTAAACAATTTAGAACCTGGTACACTAGATTGGAGTATTAAAAATGCACATATCTATGAAAATCAAATTGATGGAATTCGTGAACAGATGAGAAGGTTTGAGATGGATGGTGGATATGAAGCACCAGAGTTATGGTTAAATCCAGAAATTGAAAGTTTTTATGATTTTGATCATTCAAAAGATTGTAAGGATATTAAAATTAAAAATTATAAACATATGGGACCAATTCGTTTTCCATTGGCACAATAATGAAAGATGTGAGGAAAATAATATGAGAGGGAAGTTAATTGTAATTGAAGGAACAGATTGTTCTGGAAAAGAAACACAAGCGAAGTTATTAATTAAACATTTAAAAGAGCAAGGAATGAAAGTAGAAGTATTTAGTTTTCCTAATTATGATTCACCAACAGGAAAAATTATTGGTGGTCCATTTTTAGGAAAGGCAACGATTGGAGAAGGTTGGTTTGAAGAAGGGGCAGTATCTGTAGAACCTAAAGTTGCAGCACTTTATTATGCGGCTGATAGAAGATATAATTTGCCTAAGATTGAAGAGAAGTTAAATCAAGGAATTTCATTAATTCTTGATCGTTATGTATATTCCAATATGGCTCATCAAGCAGGGAAAATAGAGGATACCAATGAACGTATGAATATGTATGCATGGTTAGATATTTTAGAGTTTAAGTTATTGGAGTTACCAAAACCAGATATTGCTTTGTTTTTACATATGCCATCTAAGTTTACAAATCAATTAAAACAAAATCGTAAAGAAATTCCTGATCAGTTAGAAAGTGATGAAGCTTATTTACAGAAAGCAGAGAATGCCTATTTAGAACTTGCAAGTGTTTATAAATGGAAAACAATTGAATGTGTAAAAGATAATCAATTAAAATCGATTGAAGAAATTGGAGAAGAAGTATTAAAAGCAGTTTTAGAGCATAAATAAAGCACTTAGTTACGACTAAGTGCTTTATTTTTAACTTTTACAAATTTTTTTAACTTTGGAATATTTGGAACAGGTACTAATTCATAATTATCTAATAAGTGTAATAGATATTGTGATATTTCAGGATCTTGTAGTTCTGTTTTAGAAAATAATTGATAACATATATTACGAAAATCAGTTTCATCTTGTAATCCAAAAGTTTGGAAAAAACGATATATAATTTCAGGATGATTGTGCTGATAACAAAAACTTGCTAAAAGATCTAAATTAGTACATTGATAAAAATAATAAGATATGAAAGAAATATAATCTGTATTAGGATGAAATATAAATTGACTTTGATAGATATTTGGTAATTGTTGTTGGTGAAGTAAATATAATTTAGGATCGACAATCATAGCAGGAAATTCATTGATTTGAGCATGAACTAAGTTTGTACAATAAATCTCATTATTATCTGTATCAATAAGTAGATGTGTATCCCAAAATAAAGATGGAATGACAATATGATGTTGGTGTGATTCTTTTATAATGTGATGAATTTGTAAATAATAATCAGTAAGAGAATCTAAATAATTTTTACTGTTTTTTAATATTGTTTTTAATTCTTTATAATTTTTTGTATTTGTTTCATAACCAAGATATTGATTTGTTTTAGAGTCAAATAAAAGGTAAGACGGAAGAATCAAGTGATTATTTTCAATTGTTTCTAAATATTTTATTTTTTCTAAATCTATAAAAATAGAATGAGGAGATTGTTTGGAAAATGTATCTTGATAAATTTCTAAAAAACCATGTGTAACTTGATATACTATTTTGATTTGATCTTGTTTTTTTATTTTCATATTTTTCAAATCTTTTTTATTAATATATTTCTTATCCATCATAAATCTCCTTTAAATAATAAAACGCTTTCTTTTTACAAATTGTGATTGTTTATTTAATTGATAATTGCACTCTAATCTTTCAATATATGGATAAGCGTCATCTACATAACTTTGATTTTCTTCATATAAATAGATATGTTTTAAATATTGATATAACTCATTTTCATTACTTAAACCATGTTGTTTTAAAATTGTTTGTAATGTTTGTTCACAAGGAATTCCTAATTCTTCTTGCGTAATAATTTCATGAGATAAATTTAAACCTAGTGTATAAATAAAAAATTGATTGATTAAATTTAACTGATCAAAATTAGGTCGATATAAATTTTTTTGATTATCAAAATATTTAATAGAACCATAGATACGTTCTAATATTCTGTCATCATTTAAAAAGGGATTGACATGAATAGATTGATAATTCTCTACTTGTAAGGTATCAACACCAGATAAATAAAGAGTCTCTTCATTGATGTCATAAATAATAGAATAATCAGAAAATAAATTAGGGAAAACGATATTTAATTGGTGTCCTTTTTGTATTAAGCGATTTAGTTCTTGAAAATAGATAGAAATCGTTGTTAATTTATCACTCTCAGGGATTTCTCTTAATTGATTTGCAAATGATTTCTTTTTATATTTGCTTTCTGAATATCCTAAATATTCATTATTTTGTTTTTTATCAAAAATGAGTTCTTTTATTTTTAGAAATTGTTGAAAGTCTTTCAATTCATTTAGTACTTGTAATTTTGTTGGTTCTGTTTCTTTTAAATAAAAGAAATTTTTATCTTTTTGATCTAAAATATGATAATAGTTTTGTTTATCTTCTAGCATTTTGTGAGAAAAAGAGGTATATGCGAATTTTGAAAAATAATCTTGATTATGATATACAATTTCCATAAAATACCACCTCACATCTTGAGATTATTATAAAAAAGTTAGAAAACTTTGTCAATCATTACATAAAATAAGATAGGTGATATTATGGTAATTGCTCACCGAGGAAAATATGAGCACAGTCCATTTGTTGAAAATTCCATAGAAGCTCTTATTGATGCTTTAAAGCAACCATTTATTCAAGGGGTAGAGTTAGATGTTCGGATGACAAAAGATCAGGTATTAGTGATTCATCATAATGCAACCATTGATCATACAAGTGATGGAAAGGGAATTTTATCTGCGATGACACTATCTGAATTATATCAATATAATTTTGGAACGAAAAAACATCCAAGTAAGATTGCGACGTTAAAAAATTTTTTGGATGTTATTGATACAAAGAAAGAAATTTTAATTGAATTAAAAAATGGGATAGAAGATAATCAAATATATATAAAAAAAGTAGGTGATTTATTACAAAAATATCCACACTTAAATATTAAGGTTTGTAGTTTTTCTATTTCTCTTTTAAAACTTTTTAAAAGAGAATATCCTAACTTTTCATTAGGTAAGATTACTTTTATCAATGAGAAAATGAATACATCATATCTACAATTTTTATCAATTTATGATAAAGCAATTGAAGCTCATATTAAGTATCCTTATTATGTATGGACGATTACAAAAAGAAAAGAATTATTAAATATCATAAGTCAATTAAATGACAATTGTTTAGGAATGATTACTGATATTCCTAAAACAATTACTGCTTATTTTAAAAGTGATTGCCACCATATAAAGGAGTAGCTTTTTCTGTTACAATCATAGCATTTTTATCTATCTTTTGAATGATATGAGATATTTGTTCTTTCTTTTTGCGCTTTGATAAAATCATTAATACGTATTTTTGGTTTTCTTTTCCAATTGCTTTGATACTAGTAACTGCAAAATGATTATTTCTTAATTCATCTGTAATTTGTTTTCCATATTCATATTCGACAATGACTGTTAGTAAATAATAACCAAGTGCGATTTTTTCTTCTAAAATACTTCCTAAGTAAGAACCTGCAAAACTACCGAGTGCGAATACAATAATTTTGAAAGGATCTTCTTGAATATTTGTTACAACGACACCAGTTACTAATATCCAAACAAGAGCTACTGCAAATTGTAAGAGCGCACCAATTAACTTTTTTCCATTGGAAACAACAATAAGTCTTAATGTTGCAAGTGTATTTTCAATGATTTTGGATGTAAAAATCATAAAGTATAACAAATCTTTCACACTCCTTTTTGCTATTATGTGAATAAAAAAGATAACTCATACGATTTGTACTTGCTTTTTTGTTATGGTATACTACTACTAGACATGAGGGGTATTATGAAAGAAGAACAGTTAACTGTTAAAAAATTTCCAAATGGATACTGTTTTACAACGATTTTTGTCTTATTTGTTGTAGGATGTTTACTTGGAACTTGTTATGAAGAAATATTAACATTTACCAAGAAGGGAATATGGGAATCTCGTCAAGGTTTAATTTATGGACCATTTAATCCTGTTTATGGGATAGGGGTTATTATCTTTGTCATTCTATTAGGAAAACATGATGTGAAAAGGAATTGGTATCATACTTATTTTTATTGTTGCTTATTAGGTGGGGTAACAGAATATATTTTAAACTGGGCACAAGAAATTATCTTTCATACCCATTCTTGGGATTATAGTCATCATTTTTTAAATATTGGTGGAAGAACAACCATTCCATTTATGTTATTTTGGGGAATTTTAGGATTATTTGTATTAAAAATATTATACCCATTTATCTCTTATTTACTAGGACAATTATCTAAGAGAATAGGTTATATTTTATTTACGTTTTTATTTATATTTATGATGTTTGATATTACTGTTTCTATTTTCGCAACAATTCGTTATGCAATGAGACATGAGAAAATAGAATCAGTCACTGTAATAGGAGAGTTATGTGATCAATATTATCCGGATCGTTATTTAAAAAAAGTATATCCAAATGCAAGAATTAAAAAAGATTAACTGAAAAAAAGAATAAAGAAAGACCTGATTTTATGATATGTTATTTTAACATATCTTTTTTTATGTTATAATGAATTTGATATAGAAGAATAAATGTGGAAATGAAGGGATTATGATAAAAAATAATTTTTTTCTTATTTAGTAGAATTTTATTTATAAATATGATTGACAAATTTAAGTATGATTAGAACTGTGGGGAAATTTATGAAAAAGAAAATAATGAAACAATTAAAACCAATTACATGGTTTTATACGATATTAAGTGTTGTTATGATTATCTTATTTAGTATGATTATTGTTAGTACAATTTTTGATAATCGTAGTGTTGTCACGTCTTTGCCATTCTGGACTATTTTATTAGGTACGATTGGAGCTAGTGGTATATTAGCAGGTGTTTGGTATTTGCTACATAAAAAGTTAAAAGATCTGACAAAAAAACAAGAAATATGGATTGTATCTATCTTATTTTTAATTATTTTATTGGTTCAAGGATTTGCCGGCTATTATTTATTTGAAAAACCAGGATGGGATTGGCAAATTGTTTTTGAAAATGCAATGGAGTTTGCTCGTGGTAACTCAGATAAAGTGAATTGGGGTTACATACAACAATTTCCAAATAATGTTGTGTTGTTTATGCTACAAGCTGTTTGCTTTAAACTGTTGTATATGACACATATTATTCCACAAACTTATTTAGCAACTTTAGGTGCATCTGTCGTTATCAATATTTTTGTTATTGATATTGCTATGATTTTAACTTGGCTTACTGTTAGAAATCTATTTGGTAAAAAAGCAGGAATCTTTAGTATTGTGATTATGATATTATGTAATTCTTTCTTTACTTTTGTACCAATTTTATATACTGATACGTTGGCACTTTTTATACCAATTGGAATTTTATATGTCTATTCTTGCTATTTAAAAAGAAAAGAAATTTCTTGGAAACAAGGCGTTTGGTATTATGTATTATTTGGTGTGTTATTATTTTTAGGTGTTAAAATAAAATTTACATGTGTTATTATGTTAATTGCAATTTTTATGGATATGGTGTTCCGTAGAATTTCATGGAAACAAATTGGACAGATGGCAGTAAGTGTTATCCTGACTTTCCTTATCTGTACATTATTATTTACTGGCTTTCAAAAAATATTTTTTGAAGAACTAAATGGTGTTTCAAATACACCAAATAAAGTTCCATATACACATTGGATTATGATGGGATTAAAAGAAAGAAAATCTAACATTCCAGGAATTAATTTTGTTGGGGCATATGATGCTTCAGATTATGTATTAACGTTTGAAACAGAACCCGATAAAAGGGTTGAAAAAAATATAAATGAAATTATCAAAAGATTAAAAAATCATGGAGTTTTAGGATATTCAAAATTTTTATATGATAAATTACAATTTACATGGAATGATGGAAATTATTATGGGTCTGCATTAATTGGTGAATCACCAGTTAGAGAAGACAATATTTTTAGAGATATTTACAATGCTAGAGGAAAATACAATGATATTTTAATGGCATTACAAGATGGTTTATCTATTTATTTTTATATTATGTTTATTACTGTGTCTATATATTTTATAAAATATAAGAAAAATGAGAGTCACGTTGTTCTATTAGCTATTTTTGGATTATTACTCTTCTTGTTGTTATGGGAAGCAAATCCTAAATATTTATTGCATTATGTACCCATATTTATAGTTGCTGCTGTATATGGTACATATATGATAGAAAATTGGTTAAAATTAAAAAAAAAGGGGGGCAAAATAATACTGAGGAGAGAATATGTATGAAAGAAGTAAGTAAAAAGAAAATAATTAGAGATTCAAATTATGAATTGATGCGAATTATATCTATGTTTATGATTGTCGTTTGGCATATGATTGTACATGGTAAAATTGCTCAGCAATCCACAGGGTTATTGCATAATTTGATTTATTTATTAGAAGCAATACTTGTTGTTCATGTCAATTCTTATGTGTTAGTAACAGGTTATTATCAATGTAAAAGTAAATTTAAATTAAAAAAATTAATTTCATTAAATAATCAAGCATGGTTTTATCGTGTTGTTATTCTAATTACATTGTTAGTATTAGATGTTGTGAGTGTTGGAAAAGTAGAATTGTTACAATCATTATTTCCATTAGATTTTTCAGCATATTGGTTTATTAAGTTTTATTTATTTCTATATTGTTTTAGCCCTTTTTTAAATAAATTAATTGAAAATTTAAAAAAGAAAGAATTTCAGATGTTATTATTAGTATGTTTGGTTATATTTTCAATATTACCTAGTATTAGTATGTCTGTTTTATATAGTAATTATAGTGGTTATTCTTTACCACAATTCATTTTTATGTATTTATTAGGTGCTTATTTTCGTTATTATCCAATTCAGGCATCACGTATATTAAAAGTAAATACTAGACGTAAAAATCAATTGATTTTCTTAGCATGTTTTATTAGTTGTTTTGTTGTGAATTTTTTATTTAGTTGTTTTAGTCAGATTTTAGTAACAGGTGGGGATATTCCAAAATATTTTTCTAGTATTATCAATTTCGCATTTTTATCTTATGACAATCCACTTGTTATTATGGGAGCACTTATGTATTTCTTCTGGTTTGGAACACTAAAAATCAAAAGTAAGTTTATTAATCGCATTAGTAGTTTAACGCTTGGGGTTTATTTAATTCACGATAATCCATATATGAGACAGTGGTTATATCCTTTTATAGGTTTTGTTGAAGGAAAGGTCTATACAGGTATTTTGATTATAGGAAAAGTATTTTTATGTGCTATTGTAATTTTTATCATCTGTGCTTTCTTAGAGTGGATTAGGCAATTGTTATTTAAAGGAGTAAATCATTTGAAGATTACAAAATGGTTTCAAAGAAAATGGCGTAGTTATGTCACAAGTTTAGGTGATTTTGATTTGATGAAAGAGTGTTAAACTCTTTTTTTGCTTTTCTACTTGACAAGATATTTTCTTATATGGCATAATGGAACAGTCGCTAAAAAAAGGAGTTGATATCATGTCTTATTCTGTACGTTTAGTTCCATACAAAGGAGAACAATTATTACAAGCGAGAAACCATGATGGTATGATTTCACCAGAGGGAGAATTTTATATCGTTGCAGAAAGAGGAGATATGGACTATCGACATGATTCTTTTGCGGAAGGATATTTATCGTTACGTAAAAATATTCATGTAGAAAAGTTTTATCGAGATTATTTAGATATGCATCCACAGTATTCAAATATTCGTTTTTCATATAAAGATGTATTAATCCATTTATTTGGTTTTACTAATTATGAATATCGTAATGGATGTGCTGAAATAGATGTTCCAAATCCTAAATATGCAGGTTATAAAATGACGGATGAACAATTTAGAACATTACAAGGGTTAGTTTATGTAAATCGTGATTCTAATGATGTTTTAATGCAAGCATTACGTTATGAAAAAGGTATGGAAGAGATGGAATTTCAATATGGAAAGTCATTTCAGAAAAGAAGATAGTAAATCTATCTTCTTTTTGATATAATGAATAATAGGTGGTAATGTGAAAGAGAATATATATAGTAAATCCATAGAAGAAGTATTTCAAGAATTAGTTACAAGTAAAGAAGGATTAACTACAGAGGAAGTAGTATTGAGACAATCACAACAAGGTAAAAATGAATTACGTGCGAAAAAGTCTCTTACGATTTTAGATATGTTGTTAGAACAATTGACAGATAAAATGATTATTATTTTATTTATTGCTTCTATTTTATCTTTTATATTAGGAGAAACATTAGAAGGAATTGTTATTTTAGTAATTATTTGTATTAATGCAACAGTAAGTATTATTCAAGAGAAAAAAGCAGCAGATGCGATTGCGGCACTTAATAAAATGAATGCCCCTTTTGCAACTGTTTTAAGAGATGGAGATAGAAAAAAAGTTCCTGTATCAGAATTAGTAATAGGGGATATTGTGTATTTAGAAGATGGGAATATAGTTCCTGCAGATATGCGTTTAATAGAAGAGCATCAATTAATGATTGATGAGTCATCTCTTACAGGAGAAAGTGTTCCTGTTGAAAAAAGTGCTACAGCAGTATTAAATGATAATACTCCATTGTTAGAGCGAAGTAATATGGTCTATTCTTCTACAATTGTTACATATGGAAGTGGCTATGGAGTTGTAACAGCAATTGGAATGAATACAGAAGTAGGTAAAATTGCTCGTATGTTAGATAGTGAAGATGATTTAGAAACTCCTTTAAAAAAGAAGTTAAATAAAGTTGGAACAGCACTTAGTATTTTAGGTATTGTTGTTAGTATTCTTATTTTTATAATCGGTTTACTTTATGGAAAAGATGTAACTTCTTTACTTATGATTTCTATTTCTTTAGCAATTTCAGTCATTCCTGAAGGATTACCTGCTACTGCAACTATTGTAATGGCTTTAGGAGTAGAAAGAATGACTAAGAAAAATGCTTTAGTAAAGAAATTACCAGCAGTAGAAACACTTGGTAATGCAAGTGTTATATGTACAGATAAAACAGGTACTTTAACGGAAAATAAAATGACTGTGACAAAACTTTTATGTTATGATGAAATGATAAATGGAAAACAAGAAATACCAGAACATATTCCTGAAGATGTATTAAATTGTATGATACTTTGTAATCATGCAACTTATGAAGATGGAAATGCCACAGGAGATCCAACCGAAGTTGCACTCTTAGAATTTGCTCAGAAACATCACTGTGATACAGAAAAAATAAAACATACTGCACCAATATTACATGAACAGCCATTTGATTCAATTCGTAAACGTATGACAGTAGTTGTAAAAAAAGAAAATCAATATGTTTGTTATACTAAAGGAGCAGTAGAAGAATTATTAGAATTATGTACTTATATTTTAAAAGATGGAAAAGAAGAACCAATTACATATCAAGATAAAGATCAAATTATTAAAACTTGTGAACAATTATCGAATGAAGCATTAAGATTATTAGGGTATGCGAAAAGAACGATGTCTGAACTTCCAAAAGAAGAAGATGAAGACGTAGAAATGCATCTTACTTTTATGGGAATGAGTGGAATGATTGATCCACCAAAAGAAGAAGTAAAACAAGCAATAGAAACTTGTCATAAAGCAGGAATTCGTGTCATTATGATTACAGGAGATCATAAACTTACAGCAACTGCCATTGCGAAAAACTTAAAAATTTATCAAGATGGGGATTATGTGATTACAGGAGAAGAATTACACCAAATGAAAGATGAAGAATTAGTATCTAAAATGAATCGTATTAGCGTATTTGCTAGAGTAACCCCAGAAGATAAACTTAGAATTGTAAAAGCACTACAAAAAAATAAAGAAGTAGTTGCTATGACAGGAGATGGAGTCAATGATTCCCCAGCTTTAAAAGCAGCAGATATTGGTGTAGCAATGGGAACACAAGGTACAGATGTTGCGAAACAAGCCGCAGATATGATTTTATTAGATGATAACTTTACAACCATTGAACATGCTATTAGAGAGGGTAGAAGAGTATATTTTAATATTCAAAAAGTAATTCAATTCTTATTAGCAGGTAATATATCAGAAGTATTAATTATCTTTTTAGCTATGATTATGAATTTAGAAACACCAATTCTTGCAATTCATATTTTATTTGTAAATCTAATTACAGATACATTACCAGCACTGGCATTAGGTGTTGACCCAGAAGATGAAAGAACCATGACACATAAACCAATTAAAAGTGGAAGTTTATTTGAAAAAGACATGATTACAAGAATTATATTCTATGGTATTTATATTGCTATCATATCTTTAGCTGCTTATGCCATTGGAAGTATGAGAGATTATAAACAAGCTATTACAATGACATTCTTAGTTCTTTGCTTATCACAAATTATTCATTCATTAAATCAACATTCTAATACAGTATCAGTATTTTCTAAAAAACATGCGAAAAATAAATATTTATATGGAGCAATGTTAATCTCAGCACTATTATTAGTACCAATTACATGTATTCCTGTTATTACTAAATTTTTCTCACTGGCTCCATTAACAGGAACAGAATGGGCAATTGTATTTGTACTTTCTATTTCTCCATTATTCGTAGTAGAATTCTTTAAATTCATTAGAAGAAACATGAAAAAAGAAAATGCCTAAATGGCATTTTTTATTTGCAAATGAATATAGTTTATTATATAATGAAAGAGGGATACTTACTAAGTGTCCGCAGAAATACGTGTACACTTAGTTTATACTAGGTGTTTTTAATTATTATTAGAAATAAGAGAATAATGAGGAATTTCAAAAGTTGTAATAAAGTAAAGATTATTTTTTTCTCGTATTTCATAAGTTTCACCTCCCATCTATTTGGAAGTGACACCTAGCTATCCCTCTATAAATAACATACTGTAAAGGAATAGCAAACTCCTTTTCATAATGAATAAAATGTGATAAAATGTAAACAGTAGGAGACTAGGTGATAGATATGAGAAATACAAACTTTGTTAGCCAAAAGTTACCATGGGGGGGGGTATTTAAGTAATAATACCCTATATTTCTCATGCTATTTTAA
>CALVKP010000026.1 GCA_944332735.1 uncultured Bacilli bacterium
TGTAAATTTTCTGAATTTTTGACCTTTTTTGGCCATAATAAATACACCTCCTTTCGGAAGTGTATTATATCATAATGATTAAATTTGTTTTTTTATTGTATCTACTCTAATGGGTGCATTTCATCTTGAAATGTGTTTTTATAATATCAACTATTTTACTGAAAAAATAGATGCTCGCTATTTATTCTTCAACTCGCCTGTAGCTTTCGCATTTAAAGTAAGATCCCCACGAATTCCTAACTTATATGCGAAATAACCAGCTGCACCTATCATAGCAGCATTATCCGTGCAGTATTTCATTGGAGGAATAATTAAATGTATGTTTTCTTGTTCACATAATATTTGTAATTTTTCACGAAGCCCTTGATTAGCCGCTACACCTCCAGCTACAATTAAACGATTGACGCCAAATTCTTTCAATGCTTTCATTGCTTTTTTCGTTAATATTTCTACAACACGATTTTGAAAAGAACAAGCTAAATCTGCTTTTCGTATTTCATGTCCACGTTGTTGTTCATTATGAGATAAATTAATAACCGCGCTTTTTAATCCACTAAAACTAAAGTTATAACTATCATCATCTAATGGCAATGGTAAATCATAAGTATCTTTTCCTTCATGTGCTAATTTGTCAACAGCAGGTCCACCAGGATATGGTAGTCCAATCACACGTGCTACTTTATCGTATGCTTCGCCAACTGCATCATCTAAAGTTCCACCTATTTTTTCAAAAGAATAATCTTCTTTCATATACATTAATTCTGTATGTCCTCCACTCACTACAAGTGCAATTAATGGAAATTCCATCTTTTCTACCAAATTATTTGCATAAATATGACCTGCAATATGATGTACAGGAATTAAAGGTTTCTGGTATATATATGCAAGTGTTTTTGCTGCTTGTACACCGATTAATAAGGAACCAATTAATCCTGGTCCATACGTTACAGCAATCGCATCTATTTCTTCCATCTCCATATTTGCTTTATGTAGGCATTCCTCAATTACAATTGTAATATTTTCAATATGATGTCTACTTGCAACCTCTGGTACTACTCCACCAAATAGTTTGTGAATATCTATCTGTGTTAAAACAACTGTCGCAATTTCTTCATAACCATCTTTGATAATAGAAACACTTGTTTCATCACAACTAGATTCAATTGCTAAAATATAAGTTGACTTCATACTACAACTTCCTTTCCATTAATATTGCATCTTCATTTTTATAATAACGATAGCGTTTAGCAACTACTTGAAATTGATATTTTTGATACAGTTTTTGTGCAGGTATATTACTTTCTCTCACTTCTAAAGTAATATTACAACAGTGATTCATTACACATTGTTGTAACATGAAATCCATTAACAGACAAGCACAATGCTTTTTACGATATGACTTTATGATATAAATTTGATTTAATTCAGCTCTTTCATATAATATAGAAAAATCAATATAACCACAAATAATATTATGATCTTTTAATATATAACAACGTCGAAAAGGAGCATCCAAATATTGGTCCAAATCCTCCATAGGATTCTCTGACATCTTCAATATATTTTGAAACTGTCGAAAATTTGCTCTTTCTACTTTCACTATATTCATATTATTTCTGTAAATTTTCTTCTGCTTCTGTCTTTTTTAAATAATTAGGATTTACTTTATGGGGATTTATACTGATATCCTTTTCATGTTTCTTCAATATCATTTTTAAATCCATGTTAGGCTTTTTAATTTCCATAGAAGTAAATATTTGATCACAAATAAATGTATAGGTTCCATCAAGTTCTTCAACTTTTCTTTTTAATTCATCTAACTGAATATATTGATCTGGCATAATTGCATTTAAATTCTTATCATAAATACCAGCATATACAGCATTCCTTCTAGCATCAATCATAGATACACAATAATCAGTATTCACTTTAGTAGAAGCCATACATTGCAATTCTGAAACTGATATAATCTTTTTACGAAATGCCCATGCATAAGTCTTTGCGATTGTAACGCCAATACGAA
The DNA here is from genome assembly GCA_944332735.1 of uncultured Bacilli bacterium. Lineage (GTDB taxonomy): Bacteria > Bacillota_I > Bacilli_A > RF39 > UBA660 > UMGS2016. Next base: position 2,024 of record CALVKP010000026.1, read on the forward strand.
CTCCAGTAAAAGAACCCGGACCAGTTACAACAACAATTTCATCTACATCTTTAGGAGAAATATTTGCATCCTGAAATAATTGATCTAATAAGGGAAAAATACGAACAGAAAGTTGATGATCATTTTCTTCATTAATTTCTTTTAAAATCGTATCATTTTGAGACAAACCTAATATAATTTGACTAGCAGCTGTATCAATAAACAATTTTATCATAATACTGCCTCACATAATTCTTCATATTTTTGTCCATGTGGAGTCAAAATTAATATACGCGTATTTTCGCCAACTACTTTAAATTTAATATCTAAACGCTCTTCTGGAAGAATATCTTTAATGGTGTCAGCCCATTCAATCACAACAACACCACCTTTAGTAAAATACTCTTCAATTCCCGTACCTTCCACATTACCATTTAAACGATATACATCCATATGATATAAAGGTAATTCTCCATCATATTCTTTGATAATCGTAAAAGTTGGAGAAGTAACACTTTCTTTTACACCAAGTGCATTAGCAATACCTTTCGTAAATACAGTTTTCCCACTACCTAATTCTCCATCTAAACAAATAATCATATTAGGAAACTTTTCAGATTCGAAATTTTGAGCTATTTCAATTGTATCCATTTCATTTCTAGTTGTAACCTTATATTCCATTTTCATCACCAATCTTATTATATTAGAAATAAATTTCAAAAACAATATTATTTCATTTATTTACAATCTTTTTAACATAAATTATAAAATCTGAATATAATTTTAAAGCAAAAAAAAAAATTGGCAACTACCTATTTTCGCGATAAACTATCGTCGGCGTGAATGAGCTTAACTTCTGTGTTCGGGATGGGAACAGGTGTACCCTCATTGCTATTGTTACCAATTTACTTTACAGAAA
>CALVKP010000027.1 GCA_944332735.1 uncultured Bacilli bacterium
AGAAATGAGGTTCTTATGAAAAAAATTCTTTATTTTTTAGCATTTTTATCCCTTATCATTTTATACTTTAGCTTGCAAATCCAAACGACTACAAACACCTTCCAAAATAAAATAGATGAAATACTAAATTCCATGACAATAGAAGAAAAAATTGGTCAAATGATCATTCTTTACGAAACACATAATGCAGTGAATGAAGAAGTAATTACCCTATTTAACGAAATAAAACCTAGTGGAATTATCTTAAATAAAGAAAACATTACAACTTTTGAACAAACAAAAAAATATATAGAAGATTTAAAAGCCTTAAACTCTATCCCGTTAATCGTTTCGGTCGATCAAGAAGGTGGATCCGTTCAACGTTTGCAATTTTTAAAAGATATCTCGCCAACCTATATTCCAAACATGCAAAAAATAGGTGCCAAAAAAGATCCTAAACTCGCTTATGAAATTGGAAAAATTTTAGGCCAACAAGCAAAAACTCTAGGAATAAATGTTTTATATGCTCCAGTATGCGACATAGCTACTTTAAATAGTTCCTTAGAAGGCCGAAGTTTTGGAAGTGATCCCAAAACAGTAAGCAGTTTATGTACAAATTTAGGAAAAGGAATTGAAGAAACTGGTCTAATTGCCACATACAAGCATTTCCCAGGTCATGGAGATACGAAGACCGATTCACACTACTCTCTCCCAATACTTGATAAAACTTACGAAGAATTAGAGAATTTTGAATTTATTCCATTTAAAGAAGCGATTTCAAATGATGCTAAAATGATCATGATAGGTCATCTTGCCGATCCAAAAATTACCAACGATACCACTCCAGCAAGCTTATCTGAAGTTTTTATTAAAAACATTTTAAAAGATAAACTAAATTTTAAAGGATTAGTAATTACAGATGCCTTAAACATGAAAGCCTTAACCGATAATTATACAAACCAAGAAATTATTAGACTTGCAATAAATGCTGGAGTAGATCTTCTTCTAATGCCAAATAATCCCAAGGAAGTAGTCAAATTCATCCAAGAAAATATAGCCATTGAACGAATCGATGAATCAGTTCGAAAAATTCTAGAATTTAAATACAAATATTTAGAAAATATAGAAACTTTAGACGTTTCCTATTTAAATCTTCCAGCTTATCAAGAAATCATAAATTCAATAAATTAAATTTTCCAAATAAAAAAAATTGTACTAGTTTAGTACAATGTATATTACTCAAGTGGTGTCCCCACACGGGCTCGAACCGTGGACCCACTGATTAAGAGTCAGTTGCTCTACCAACTGAGCTATGGAGACATATTTTAAAACCCCATTGCTGGGGAGTATATACAAAATTGGTGACCCGTACGGGATTTGAACCCATGAATGCATGCGTGAAAGGCATGTGTGTTCAACCACTTCACCAACGGGCCATAATGGTGGGCTTGGGGGGACTTGAACCTCCGACCTCACGCTTATCAGGCGTGCGCTCTAACCAGCTGAGCTACAAGCCCATTGGCAAACCTCTTTAATTTTATAATATTTAAAAGGTTTTTGCAATAGTTTTTTTAAACTTTTTTAAATTTATTGATCGATTAACAATCAATGTATTTAGAGTATACAATAAATTTTTATTATTGTAAAGCAATTTTAAACAAAATTATCTGGATTGGGTTACAATTCACAGTCCAAAATGAATAAAGAATAGATTTTCTACAACTTTGCAAGAAAATCTATTTTTTAAATTTCAAAAATGTTGATAAATAATAGCATTTTGGGTATAACTTAATTAATAGCAAATATTAATGTTGATAACTAGCCATCTTTATGAAAGCTTGATGAAGTTACCAAAAACACTTGATTATTTTAGTAATAATTGAGATACTTAAGAAAATCAAGGTGATATATGTGACAAATAAAGATTTAGAAAGAGAATTTCAAATAAGAAAATTACAGTCATTAACAAATGAGTTAAGGATGAAATTAACAAAGTCTGATCAACAACTACATGCTCGAGTAATCAAAGAAGTAAAAGAAGTAAATGATAAATATAAAAGAGAAGTAAGAGACTTGCAAAAACAATTAAGAATAGCAGAAGATATGGAACAACGATTAGAAAAAAAGTTAAAAATAAAAGAGTTAGAAGTAACTAAAAAAGATGCTGAAATAGAAGCTTTAAAACTAAAATTAATAGAACTAACTAAAGAACTTGATTTAACCAAAAATGAAAGAGATAAATATTTAGCAACAATAAATTTAGATGGAACAACATCTGGTCTACCAACAAGTAAAACCCCACTTAATAAGAAAAAGATAGTACCTAATACTAGAGAAAAAACGGGTAAAAGTATCGGAGGACAATTTGGACATAAAAAACATAAATTAGAAAGATTTAGTGATGAAGAGGTTAATGAAACAGAAGATGTTATTTTAGAAAAATGCCCAAATTGTCATTCAAAAGAATTACAAGAACTAGACAAATCAATAACTAAAGATGAACTTGATTATGAAATAAAAATAATCAAAAAGAGATATTATTTTAAAGAATATAAATGTAGTTGTTGTCATAGTATTGTTAGGCAAAATATACCAAACAGATTAAAAGAAGAAAATCAATATGGAAATAAAGTTCAAGCTCAAGCATTAAGTTTAATGAATATAGGAAATGTTCCAATAAATAAAGTAAGAAGAATTATATCAGGACTAACAAGTGATGAAATCAATTTAAGCGAAGGATATATAGCTAAATTACAAAAAAGAGTAGCACAATTATTAGAAGATTTTATGAGTGATTTAAAAAAATATATTTGTACATTAAATGTAATTCATTGGGATGATACAGTAATATTTGTAAATGGAAAAAGAGCATGTTTAAGAGGATATTGTGATAAAGATGTTATTTTATATACAGCTCATGAAAAAAAGAATAAAGAAGGTTTAGATGAAGATGATATTTTAGCACAATTATCCGATAAAGTAAAAGTAGTACATGACCACAATAAAGTGAATTACAATGAAGAATATGTTTATGTAAATGTTGAATGTTGTATTCACTTAGAAAGAGATCTTGAAAAAGTAAAGTTAAATATACCAGAAAGTACATGGAGCAAGGAACTAAAAGATTTATTTTCAAATTATAATCATAAAAGAAATGAATATTTGAAAAATAATATAGACAAATTTAGTTTCGAAGAAACTAATG
>CALVKP010000028.1 GCA_944332735.1 uncultured Bacilli bacterium
TTGTTATTACACATATTATCCACCCCTTTATTTGTTTTCAATATAACATATGCGATTATATATTTGATGTGTGAGTGATTTACCTAATTTTATAGAACCAAATAAAAGAAATATACATATAGTAAAGTGGGGGTATAATATGAAACCACTCATAGGAATTTTAGGGCGTAGCGAAGAATCTAAAACGGAGATGCCATTAATTTCTATTCAAGAAAAAGAAAGAATGGCGGTTATAAAATCTGGAGGAATTCCCATTTTAATTCTTCCTCCACAGACAGTTGAATATCGTCGCAGTATTCCTCGTGAATTACCTAAATTAACAAAAGAGGAAAAAGAGATAATAGATAAACAATTAAGAGTTGTCGACGGTATTTTGTTGCCTGGGGGTGATATTAGTTATGAATATGACCGTTATGTTGTTTCAAGAGCAATAGAAAAAGATATACCATTATTAGGAATATGTATGGGAATGCAAGTTATGACTTTTTACAATAAACAGCCCAATTTGAAAAAAATTGAAAAAGAAAGTAGTCATTTTAATCGCAGAAAAAAATATGTACATGGTACATTTATTGATACAAAATCTAAATTATATGAAATTGTAAAACAAGAAAAGATAGAAGTAAATAGTATTCATCGTTATGAAGTGCAGAAAGATAATCAATTTAAAATTGCAGCAGTTAGTGCAGATGGTGTGATTGAAGCAATAGAATATCCAAAGTGTCGTTTTTGTCTCGGTGTTCAGTTTCATCCAGAATTAAACATTGATACAGATGTGAATAGTCAAAAAATATTAGAGGCATTTATAGAAGCAGCTTTACTTTATCATAACCAACATATATAATAAAAATGGTGGTAGTATGAAACGAGCGATTGTTTTATCTGGAGGAGGAGCAAAAGGTGCTTATCAGATAGGTGTTTGGAAAGCTCTTCGAAAGTTAAAATTAGATTATTCAATTGTTACTGGTACAAGTGTTGGTGCTTTAAATGGTGCATTTTTTGTGCAAAAAGATTATTTAAAGGCAGTTCATATGTGGTATCATATGAGTTTCTCACATGTTTTTGAACATATGGATGGAGATTATCACACATTAGAAGGAAAAAAGAATATCTTGTTAACATATGCGAAAGGCATATTAAATGGAGGTATGGATATTACTCGTTTAGAAGAAACGCTAGATAAATATTTAAGTGTGAAGCGATTTTACCATTCTCCAATTGATTTTGGTTTGATTACAGTCAATCTAAGTGATATGAAACCAGTACCAATTTGCAAAAAAGATATAAAACCACAAGAATTGAAAGATTATTTAATTGCTTCTGCATCGTGTTTTCCAGCTTTTCCAGTAAAGGAAATTCATGGTAAAAAATATGTAGACGGAGGATATTATGATAATATTCCAATTCATCTTGCACTTGATTTAGGTGCTGATGAAATTATTGCTGTTGATTTAAAAGCAATTGGGTTAAAAAAGAAAGTGAAAGATTGTTCCGTTCCGATTACTTATATTACACCACGTTGTGATTTGGGGTCTTTTCTTGTCTTTGATAAAACTTTAGCCCGTCGTGCCATGCGTTTAGGTTATTTAGACACTATGAAAACATTTCATAAATTAGAAGGTAATTACTATACGTTTTACGCTGGAGAATTAAAAAAAATCACACATAAATATTTTGAACCATTTTATCAAGTATTGGATTCTAAACTACAAGAATATATAAAATCGAAATCCAGTGATTTAAATGCATTCGTTTTAGAAATGGTAGAGTTTTTGGGGAAAAGTTTTGCAATGTCTGAAGAAAAAATATATACAGCGAGAAAGTTTCACCATATATTAAAGAAACAATTTAAAAAGACAAAACTATTAGATATTCGAACGTTGAAAGAAGATTTTAAGCAGAACGAATTCAATAATTACATGGGAATGGTACTAAAACATTGGTGTCAATTAAAAGATCATCAAGAAGAAATTAATAAGAAGTTTCATTTTTTACCGATGATGAAAATTGCTGCTTTTTATTTAGAGTATATAGTAAATAATACGATATAATATAACACGGTTTTTAAAATCGTGTTTTTCTGTGATATACTAATATTGGTGGTATGATGGATTTTGGCTTAGTATTTGTTTTATCAATTTATGTAGTTAATTTAATTGCTGTTGTATTGCTTTTATTTTTTGAAAAAAAAACACCAACAGTTACTTTATCGTGGTTATTAGTACTTACTTTTATGCCATTATTGGGATTACTTTTATATTTTATGTTAGGAAGTACTTATAAATTGAAATTGATGACACGAAAATATTCTTTAGAAAAAGTAGAAGAAGAATACAATGAAGCTTTTTTAAAATTCCATCACAATGGATCTCTTCCAAAAGAATATCGATATTACGAAGATATGATTTTATTAAATGAGAAGAATTCTAGTAGTCTTTTAACCTTTAAAAATGATTGTAAATTATATACAGATGCGCATCAAAAATTTGATGATTTGTTAGTAGATATAAAAAATGCGAAAAAAAGTATTCATATTGCTTATTTTATATTTAAAACAAATGATCAAATAGGGAAACAATTATTACGATTATTAACAGAAAAGGCAAAAGAAGGAGTACAAGTAAAATTAATATATGATCGATTAGGGTGCTTAAAGACACATATCAAAGATTTTGAAATGTTAAAAGAGGCTGGTGGACAGGTACTTCCCTTTTTGCCAAGTTTATTTCGTACGTGGTTTCACTTTAATTATCGATATCACCGTAAAATTGTTGTAATTGATGGTAAGATTGCTTATACAGGTGGTATAAATGTTGGAGATGATTATTTATCAAAATATGTGCATATTCGTCCTTGGAGAGATAGTGCCATTCGTTTGGTTGGAGATAGTGTAGCAATTATGCAATTACGTTTTTTATGTGATTGGTATTTTCTTTATAAACAAGATATCACGAATCAGCAACCTTTTTTTATAGAAGATATCTTTGACAAATCTATTACATCATCTACCGTAGAAAATAATATGGGAATTCAAATTTTATCTAGTGGTCCTGATAGTGAAACATCATATATTAAAGAATCATATATCAAAATGATTATGAGTGCGAAAAAATATATTTATATAGAAACACCGTATTTTGTACCAGATGAAACCTTTTTAACTGTACTTAGAATGGCGTGCTTATCAGGAATTGATGTAAGGATTATGTTGCCACAAAAACCGGATAAACCTTATGTATATGGTATTACTTTATCATATGCCGAAGAATTATTAAAAGTAGGGGCAAAAATATATTTGCGAGAAGGCTTTTTACATGCGAAAAGTATTGTGATTGATGATTTTGTTACGAATATAGGAAGTTGTAATATTGATATTCGTTCTTTTGTGTTAGATTATGAATTAAATGCTCTTATTTATCAAAAAGAGTTTGCTTTAAAAAATAAAGAAGCATTTCTTGAAGATATAAAACATAGTCGAGAGCTTTGTTTACAAGATATGAAAAAACGGAGTGTTTTTATAAGAGCAATCCAAAAGATATTACGTCTTTTTGCTCCTTTATCATAGAAAGAAGGTTGTTGTATGAAAAAGTTATTTATATCTATGGTTGGACTCTTTTTACTTTATTTTTTGTTAAAAGGTGTTTTCTTTTTATTTCGAGGTAATACTGTATATCGTTACGAAATTATGAATGAGGGAAATGCGATTACTGTAGAAGAAAAAAGATATACTAAAACAAAGAAAACAAGTGAATATTATGATTTTAGTATCAATATAGCCAAAGAGAATTATAGATTTCGTATTTGGGCAAAAAATTTAGAAGGTCATCAACATTTTATTCAAGATATTAAGACAATTGAAACAGATAAATATCATTGCTATTTACCAATCTTTCAAGATGAAAAAATATTGACTGATATGGTTTGTAAAGATAATCATACTGAAATATTATATCCATATCATGAAATTCGTTTAAATGATACAAAATTAGATATAGAAGTAGATAAAAAATATTTTAAGCAGTTGAAGAAATTTATGCCACAAACAGATGGTAGTAAAGAAGTGGCTCAAATGAAAATAGAAAAGACTTTACCATCAGCAATCCAAAAGATAGGAATGAGTACTTATCGTGGACTTTCTATTGTTGATATGAATGGCCATGTAGATCAGATAACTTTATTTTCTTCAGACTGCTATGATCAACCATTACATGTATTTATACAAAATTATTATTTAGTTGCAGATTATGATGAATCATATGATTTTCAAACTTGGTATTTGGTAAATATGAATACTGGAAAAATAGATCAGATTACAATGCCTATTACCATTTCTTTTGATTCTTATATTCAAGGTGTTGTTGAAGACCGTGTTTATATTATGGATCGTAGTAATCGTGTTCAATATTATTTTGATTTAAATGACCAATTGATTCATAAATGTAATAATGAAGAAGGAATGATTCAATATTATAATGGAGCTAAATTTGAAAATCGTAATATTTATGATGCTTTAAATTCTGATTTATATTTTGTTTCCAGTGATATTGTACAAAAATCAGACGATGAGATATTCATATTTGATGAAACTTCTAATTATTATTATTTATGGAAAAAGGAAGGTAATCATTATAATGTATATCGTAGTATGGATGATTCATTAGACCAGATGACATATTTATTTGAAACTACAAGTAATGATGTAATTTATTGTGAAGATGGAATTGTTTTTCAAAATGGAAATGATGTTTGGTACATTTCTGATACGGTAGGGACAAAAAAAATACTTGAAAATAAAGAATTTGAATTTAATGATACAATTATTTACGGAGTTGTGAAATAGTCATAAATTTATGGCTATTTTTGTTTTAATAACTGACCTTAGCTCTTTTCATTTTTTGAATTATAGTATATAATTGTAGAGTAAAGGATGATGAAAATGAAAAGATGGTTATGTCTGTTTTGCGTGATATTATCTATTACGTTTATTACAGCATGTTCTAAATATACGACTTATGAGGAAGTATCTTTTGATACAGTAATTGAAATGTTGGAGAACAAACAAAGTTTTATATTGTTTATTGGCTCTAGTAATTGTTCTCATTGTGCGACCTACGAACCTAAATTAAACAGTGTGATTAAAGAATATCAAGTAAAAGTATATTTTATAGATGTTAATAAATTAAGCGAAACAGAAAATTCTAAATTAAATGCGAAAATTAGTTATGGGAATGCTACTCCAATGACAGTTTTTATTAAAAAGGGGACAGAAGAGAGTTCTTATAACCGTATTCGTGGAGATCAAGATCGAGATGTGATTGTATCTATGTTTCAAAAAAATGGTTATATTAAAAAATAGGAGGGAATCATATGGATAAAGTAGAATTGATAGATGGTTCTAAATCTACAAATGAAGTGGATAGTATGCGTGTAGGTTCTTTAAATGAAGAAACAACGTTAAAGGCTCAGCCAGAAGTATTAGAAAATAATGTAATGACTGTGGAATCACCAGAACAATCTATTACCCCGATTCCAACAGATACAAGCGATGAAGAAATATCATTTAGTGTTTTAGATACATATGGTGAAGATCTTACTTTAAAAAGTTATGTTACCAATCCTGCAATTGCTCGTGAAGAGGAATTAAAGCGTCTAATGATTGTTTTATTAACACCTGAAAAATCTGGATTATTAGTCGGAAAACCAGGTATTGGTAAAACAGCAATTGTTGAAGGGCTTGCTTATTTAATTCAACGTGGGAACGTACCTAATGCCTTAAAGAATTATCACATTATTAAATTAGTTTCTAGTTCTTTAGTGGGAAAAGTACAAGTGGGAAATCAAGAAGAAATGATTATGCACTTATTAGTGGAAGAATTAAAACATAAAAGTAAAATTATTTTGTTTATTGATGAGATTCATACTTTAATTGGTAAAGGAGAGTCAATGGATTTAGCCAATATGTTAAAAGCTGGTCTAGACCGTGGTGAAATTAAAGTAGTAGGTGCAACTACAACGATTGAATATGATACATATGTTGTTCGTGACCGTGCGTTTTTAAGACGTTTTGAACGTATTGATGTTTTAGAACCGGATCGTGATACAACTGTTAAAATATTAACAGGAACACTACCAAAGTTAGAAAAACAAACAGGTGTTAAAGTTGCATATAATGGGTATGTTGTACAAATGTTGATGGAAGCGATTGTCGATGCAACTTCAGAATTCAAACGTGTTTATGGATTATCAGCAATGTATCCGGATGTTGCTTTGTCTGTTTTGACGCAAGCTTTTTCTAACGCATTATTTCAAAATAAAGATAAAGTTACATTGGAAGATTTTTATATGGCAATTAAGACAAGTAAGCGTATATATCCTGATAGTATTGTAAAAGAATTAGCAAAGTTTAGAGAGAATTTTAAAGAATTGGCGGCAGAGGAACATATTACATTACCGGTCGTAACGATTCAAGATGTAGAAGTAAAAGAAGACGTGGAATAGGAGGATGAGTATGAGAGAAATTCCTAAGAAAAATTATATTATTTTCGCATTTGTTATTGTTGTTAGTATAGGTATTATTTTATATTGTATGAGATGGTATACTATGTCACAAAGTGTAGATAAATCTAATGTAATGGATGGGGTTGTGTCAGAGTTAAAAAGCGATGAATTATCTAGTTATTTATTAGATAATCCCAATGTGATTGTTTATTTAGCGCCAAGTGATAGTGATGAAAATAAAAGCTTGGAAGATGAGTTACAGAACTTAATTGTGAGTAAAAATTTAACCAATGAGTTTATTTATTTAGATAGTGGTTTGATTACTGATAATCGTATTTATGAAGATTATGGGGAAAGATATTTATCAGAAACTTTAAAAAATCAATCCATTGATTTATCTGTTACACCGAATTTGTGGTATTTTCACGACGGAAAGATTACGGATGTTATGAATACTGTTTCACGTAAATCTAGTATTCAAGATGTAGAATATTTTTTAGAAAAAAATGGAGTTTATTAAATGATTCATGTAGTATTGTATCAACCAGAAATTCCACAAAACACAGGAAATATTATGCGTACTTGTGTTGCTACTAATACACATTTACATTTAATAAAGCCGCTTGGATTTCGATTAGATGAGCATAGTATTAAGCGTAGTGGGGTAAATTATATTTCTAAATGTCATTATACAATATATGAAAATTATGAGGATTTTAAAAGTAAGAACCCAGGTACTTATTATTATTTAACAAGATATGGAAGAAAACCACACACATCATTTGACTACCATGATTGTAATGAAAACATATATTTTATTTTTGGTAAAGAAAGTACTGGTATTCCAAAAGAAATTCTAAAAGATGATATAGAACATTGTATGCGTATACCAATGACAGATAATGTACGTGCTTTAAATGTATCAAATACAGTAGCAATTATGGTTTATGAAGCTTTGCGTCAACAAGATTATCCCAATTTATTGAAAGAAGAGCCATTTAAAGGTGCTGATTATTTAGAAAGATAAATAATGCTTGTTATCAAAAGATAAATGTGATAAACTGAAAGTAGTGTAAGAATAGGAGGGGAACTATGGATTTTATCATTAATAACTATATTTGGATTATTGTTATTTCTATTATTTTAGTGATGGCATTAATTGGATATTTAGCTGAAAAAACTGATTTTATCCATGAAAATAAACAAAAAAAGAAAGAATATAAAAAAGCTGTGAAAGAAGAAAAAGAAGAAGAAGTAGTAGTAGAAAGTCCAAAAAGTGAAATTCCTGTTACTCCTTTGGTAAGCCCAGTAGCGGAAGTGAATAGTACCGCAGATAGTTTAGGGTTTGAAGATCCATTTGCTATGACCAAGGATACAGTTTCTGCAGAAAAAATTGAAGAACAGCAAGTAGAAAATGAGTCTAATACTAAAATGAATTCTGAGTCTACACCTAATGCTTTAGAAGATGAAAAGGTGGATGAATCTTTATTTGCTCCTGTAGAAAAGCCAAAATTTGGAGAACCATTTTCTGTTCCAGAAGATTATGTGAATCATGAGGAACCAAAAGAAACTCAGAATAACGGGGATAGTCAATTAGAAACATTAGAGCCACTTGAAAATTTAAATGATAAAGCAGACTCTACAGAAGAGGTAAAATCTGAGAATGAAAAAACAGATGTATCACCAGTAGTAGAAGAAATTAATGATAGTGATATATATGGAACTTCTAATGCAACAAAAGAGATAGCTACTATTCCAGAAGAGGATCAAATTGCAGCACCAAAATTAGAAGAAGAAACTACGGATGAAATGGATGAATGGAAAATTTAAAGAGACTTTGTCTCTTTTTTTGTTTTAAAGTGTGCCAACTTATGGTATAATTGGTTATAGTGTAGATGGAGGTAATATATGACATTTGATAGTATGATTCTGTTTGGAAAACGACTACTAGATGTATTACTGGTATGGCTTGTTTTTTACTATATTTTGAAAAGTTTAAGAAAAAATGTAAAAATGATTCTTTTATTTAAAGGAATTCTATTTATTGTTGTTTTAAAAATTGTTAGTGATTTATTAGATCTTGTAACAATTGGATATTTGTTAGATTATGTAATTATGTGGGGACCACTTGCTCTCATTATTATTTTTCAACCTGAAATTCGTAATGTGTTAGAACAATTAGGTCGCAGTCAATTGTTAGGACGTCATAAAGTGTTAACAGTAGATGAACGTGAAAAAATGGTATATGAAATTATTCAAGCAGTTGATTATTTAAAGAAAGCACATATTGGTGCATTAATTGTTTTAGAACGTGATAATAGTTTAACGGAATATATTGAAAAAGCAAAGAAAATATATGCTGATATTTCAAGTGATTTGTTGATTTCTCTATTTTTCCCTAACAATCCAATGCACGATGGTGGAGTGATTATTCAAGGAGACAAAATTACATGTGCTGGAGCTGTTTTCCCAACGAGTGATAGTATGAAAATCAGTAAACGTTTAGGCACAAGACACCGTGCTGCACTTGGAATTAGTGAAGAGGCAGATTGTATTGCTTTAGTGGTTTCTGAAGAAACAGGAAGAATTTCAATTGCTATTGGTGGTGTTCTAAATTATAATTTGACTTTAGATGAATTTAAGCTAATGCTTTTAGATGAATTGCGTCCAAAGAAAGCATTTATTACAACGGAAGAAGAGGAGGATGAGGAACATGAAAATATTTAAAACATTCAGAATCTTTTTTCGTAATATTTGGAAGATTATTGATCGCCGTATTGTTGTTCCAATCACAAAACTTGTATTATTGATTAGTGATTCATTTAAATCATCAAGTAAAAAAATTGAACGTTGGTTATCAAAAACAAATACATTGTTATTTTTATCTTTATTTATGGCTATTATTGTTTTTGTCATTATTGATCAAAAGATTTTATTGTTTTCTGAAAATTCTGCAGAAGTATTAAAAGAACAACCAGTTCGTGCTACATATAACGAAGAGGCATATGTGGTTGAAGGTTTACCAAAAAAAGTAGATGTTACTTTAATTGGACGTAAAGCAGATTTGTATTTTGCAAAACAAAGTCCATCACAAGACATTACGGTAGATTTATCTGATTTAAAACCGGGAATGCATAAGGTAAATATTAAGTATAATCAAATTTTACCTTCCATTGAATATAAAGTAAATCCAAGTGTCGCAACTGTTATGATTTACCCTAAGGTGTCAGAAACAAGAACATTGGATACAGATATTTTAAATCAAGATTCATTAGATAGTAAATTAGTGTTAAAGAGTGTGAATTTAGATACAGATAAAGTTGTCATTAAAGGAGCAGAACATCGTTTAAAAGAGGTTTCTACTGTGAAGGCTTTGGTTGATATTGAAAACCTTGTTTCTCAAGAAAAAGGAACGGTAGAATTAAATGATATTCCTTTAAAAGCATATGATAAGAATGGAGATTCTGTTAATGTAGAAATTGTACCAAATAAAGTTTCAGCAGATATAACAATTGATTCACCAAGTAAAGAATTACCAATTCGTGTCATTCCAAATGGAGAAATTAGTTTTGGATATGCAATTAGTGAAATTACGACAAATGAATCACGTATTACAGTATATGGAAGCGAAAGTGCTTTAGATAAATTAAGATATGTTCCGGTATATATTGATGTAAAAGATTTAAATACTGATAGACAATATAAACAAGAAATTAAACGACCAGTTGGTGTTCGTTCTATGAGTGTTAATAATATTACGATTAATGTAAAACTTGGAAAATCAGTTGATAAAGAAGTAAATGATGTATCTATTGAATATCGTAATTTAAGTGATGAATATACTGTTCAAGGCCTTTCTGCTGCAGATACAAAAGTTTCAGTGGTTTTAAAAGGTGTTAATACAGTATTAGATAGTATTAAAACAGAAGATATTACAGCGTATTTAGATTTAGATGGATATACTGAAGGAGAACATGAAGTTCCAGTGGAAGTAGAAGGAGAAGATGTTCGTATTCAATATATTCCAAAAACGAAAAAGGTAAAAATAAAAATAGTAAAAAAATAAATAAAAAAGAATATGTATCAAAATATGATATATATTCTTTTATTTTCGATCTAAATCGGTAAAAAAGATTCCTATATTAATAAGACCACATATTCCTACTATAATATATATAATTCTTGCAATTATAGATTGGTCACCAAACAAGGAAGCAACAAGGTTAATATCAAATAATCCATAAATTCCCCATACAACGGCGCCAATAATTGTAAATACTAATGCGATTTTTTGCAATGTTTCCATAATACCTTCCTTTCTTTTCTTTTTTATCATATCCGAAATTTAAAAAAATATTCATTCATAAACAAAATTGTATTCCATATAATTTAATGAATGAAATATTGAGGTGATAAAATGAAAAAAAGAATTGCTTTTTTGATATTGATATGTGGTTGTTTTCTTTTGTCTGGTTGTGGCAAAGAAAGCGCGAAAAGTGTAGTAAATGATTTGGAAAAAAGATTGGAAAAAATGGATGCTTATCAAGTAACAGGAGATTTAAGTATATATAGCAATGAAGACCAATATGCTTATGATGTAACAGTTTCTTATCAAAAAGATAATCAGTTTCGAGTTTTGTTAAAAAATAAAACAAATAATCATGAACAAATTATATTACGTAATGATGATGGAATATATGTTCTAACACCATCTTTAAATAAAAGTTTTAAATTTCAAAGTGATTGGCCATATAATAGTTCTCAATCATATATTTTACAACCTTTATTAGACGATATGAAAAATGAGGAAGATCGTGAATTTAAAACAACAGATGATGGTTATGAATTTACTACGAAAGTAAATTATGTCAGTAACCAAAACTTAGTGAAACAAAAAATTGTGTTAGATAAAAATTTAAATTTTAAAACAGTAGAAGTGTATGACAAAAATGGAAATATTAGTATTTCAATGAAATTCAAAAAAATAGATGATAATGCAAGTTTTAAAAAGAATTATTTTGCTTTGAATAACAATATGGAAGTAGCACGTGAAAATGTGGAGGAAGAAAAAGAAGTAAGTAAAATGGATGATATTATTTATCCAATGTATATTCCTAAAAATACAAGTCTTGAAAGTCAAGATAAAGTAGATAAAGAAACTGGTGAACGTGTTATTTTGACATTTGCAGGAGCAAACCCATTTGTTTTTGTACAAGAGACTTCTCCTGTTAGTTCTGAGATGACTGTAACACCAGTTGATGGCGAACCTGTTTTATTAGCAAGCGGAATTGGTGCTCTTACTGATTCCAGTGTAACTTGGATTGACGATAATATTGAATACTATATTACTGCCTCATCACTATCACAAGAAGAAATGCTATCGGTTGTAAATTCAGTGAGTGTGATGCCGATTGGGAAATAGAAAAAACTATTTCCTTTTTTTTGATTTATGTTATAATAAATACGTGGTGATGAAAATGAGTAAAAATAAGATGCAAATTAAAGAAATATCAACAGTAGATGAAGGAAGTAGACTATTTAAAATTATTGTAATTATTTTAATTTTATTTGCTATCTTTTATTTTTTAACTGGCTATGTTAGTAAGTATATGAACAAACGTAATAATAAAATAGATAACACACCAGTTACAGCCGTCATTCAATATGATAAGATTATGATTGGAGAAATTTTAAATCAAAGTCCATCGGAATATTACGTATTGTTAAATAAGAATGATGATTCATATCAATCATTATATGATTCTTATATTACGACATATAAGAATGAAGGGGATCATTTAGATATCTATACAGTTGATTTAGATGATTCATTTAATAAAAAATATTTAAGTGAAGAAGAAAATTTACAACCAGAAAAAATTTCTGACTTTCGTATTCATAATAAAGCTTTGTTAAAAATAACTAATCATAAAATTACAAATGTTTATCAGGATGATGCTATCGCATCAGAGTTAAAAGAGTTAGCACAATAGTGCTGCTTTTTTTGTAAAACTTTTGTTTCTTGTTTTTAACATGGACAATAATTTGTAAAATATGATATAGTAATAAAAGGTGATACTATGGAAAGGCCAACAGAAAACGATGAAGTAAAAAACAATCATAAAGCACAAAATCATAATATAAAAAGTAAAAAAAAGAAAAATGTGAAAAATCCTTTCACAAATGTAGAAGTAATTTTTTTAGTTGTTGTAACAGCAATTGTATCCATGTTGATGACTTATATTTTTACGAGCTCTTTTTATTTAAAAGATGAAGTAAATGAAACTTATGAAGAGGATTCAGCACTACAAGAATTTATTGATACTTATCAAAATGTAATTGATAGTTATTATGAAGAAGTGGACGAACAAGAATTAATTGATAATGCAATTAAAGGTATGTTATCGGGATTAGATGATCCATATTCTACATATTTAGATGAAAATACTTCCTCTAATTTTGATGTGAATTTAGCGGGAACTTATCAGGGGATTGGTTTAGAAGTTTACAATGACAGTGATATGAATGTTGTTGTTTCCCGTGTGTTTGAGAATTCTTCAGCGGATGAAGCAGGGATTCAATCCGGTGATATTATCAAAAAAATTGATAACAAAGATTTAACAAATAAGAAGACAAGTGAGTTTGCAAATTATACTAAGAATAAAAAGAATGGAAAGTTTGAAGTTGTATATAGTCGTGAAGGCGAAGAAAAAACCGCACAATTAGAAAGAAAAATCATTATTATTCAATCAGTATCTTCAGAGGTAATTGAAAGAAATAGTCATAAGATGGGTTATATTCAAATTGATATTTTCTCAGCTACAACATATAGTCAATTTAAAAAAGCTGTTGAGAAATTAGAAAAAGAACAAGTAGAAGGCATGGTTATTGATGTGCGTGGTAATACTGGAGGGCACCTTACGGTAGTGTCTGATATGTTGTCGTTATTTATGGATAAAAAACATGTAATTTATCAAATAGAAGACAAGAACAAAAAGACAAAATATTATTCAACCGGAAAAGACACCAAAGAGTATCCGGTTGTCGTACTTCAAAATGAAGGCTCTGCTTCTGCATCTGAACTATTTACAGCAGCTATGAAAGAATCATATGGAGCAAAAATTGTAGGAATGAAAAGTTATGGGAAAGGTACTGTGCAAGAATTAAATACATTACAAGACGGAACACAGTATAAATTCACAACGAAAAAATGGTTAACCCCAAAAGGTAATTGGATACATGAAAAAGGTATTACACCTGATGTAACAATAGAGTTAAATGAAAATTATTTAGAAAATCCGACACATGAGAATGATGAACAATTTCAAAAAGCTTTTGATGTTTTAGAAGAACAACTCAATGGGAAGTAAAGTTTTTTACTTTCTTTTTTTTCTTCTTTATTATATAATGATGTCGAAGGAAGGTTAATATGAAAGAGTTGAAAGTGGGGGATTGCTTACAGATACAGTGTTATAAACATAATAAAAAAGTGCATCGTTCGTGGAACGAAGCAATTGTACTAGATATTCAAGATGACTATATTGTATTTGGAGATAATAAAACATTGGTGATTGAATCTGATGGTAGTTATTGGAAGACGAAAGAACCGGCAATTTTATATTTTTTTAAAGATCGTTGGTATAATATTATTGTTCAATTAAAAAAGAATGGCATTTATTATTACTGTAATATCGCAACACCTTTTTTAATTGAAGATAATACAGTAAAATATATAGATTATGATTTAGACCTTCGTGTGTTTCCCAATGGGAGTTATAAGATTTTAGATCGTATGGAGTATCAATATCATAAGAAAATTATGCATTATTCAAAAGAACTGGATTATGTAATTAATAGAGCTTTAGATGAATTGATTCACGAATATAAAAACCATTTTTTTGCGTTTTCCAAATCTAGAAATTTAAAATATTATGAGCAGTATCGAAAACAAGTAAAGCAAAACCAAAATAGTAATTAAATACCAATATTGGTATTTTTTTAATAGTAATACATATAATATATGGTAAAGGAATTAGCCTTTATCAACTTTATGTTAAATTTTCTAAAAAAGTCAAAAAAAAGTATTGACAATGAAAAAAGCAGATGATATATTAGTAGT
>CALVKP010000029.1 GCA_944332735.1 uncultured Bacilli bacterium
AACGTTTAATGGGAACAAATGAAAAAGTTCACGTGAATGATAAAGATTATACTCCAGAAGAGATTAGTGCTATGATCTTAGGTGATTTAAAGAAAACAGCAGAAGCTTATCTTGGAGAAACTGTTACGAAAGCAGTTATTACAGTACCTGCATATTTTAACGATGCACAAAGACAAGCAACAAAGAATGCTGGTAAGATTGCTGGATTAGAAGTTGAAAGAATTATTAATGAACCAACTGCTGCAGCACTTGCTTATGGATTAGATAAACAAGATAAAACAGAACAAATTTTAGTATATGACTTAGGTGGAGGAACATTTGATGTTTCTATTCTAGAACTTGGTGATGGTGTATTTGAAGTAAAATCAACAAGCGGAAATAACCACTTAGGTGGAGATGATTTTGAGAAGAAGATCGTTGATTATTTAGTAGATGAATTTAAGAAAGAAAATGGGGTTGACTTAACAAAAGATAAGATGGCTATGCAACGTTTAAAAGATGCTGCTGAAAAAGCGAAAAAAGATTTATCTGGAATGAGTACAACACAAATTTCACTTCCATTCTTATCTCAAGGAGAAGATGGACCACTTCACTTAGAACTTTCTTTAACAAGAGCAAAATTTGAAGATTTAATCCGTGATTTAGTAGAATCTACAAAAGAACCTGTTAGAAAGGCATTAAAAGATGCGAAACTAAGTGCGAGTGATATTGATAAGGTATTATTAGTAGGTGGATCTACTCGTATTCCAATGGTTCAAGAATTAGTGAAAAAAGAACTTGGAAAAGAACCATCTAAAGGTGTTAACCCTGATGAAGTAGTTGCTATGGGAGCTGCTATCCAAGGTGGTGTATTAACGGGAGAAGTAGATGATATTGTACTTTTGGATGTTACACCATTATCACTTGGTATTGAAACACTTGGAGGAGTATGTACAGTATTAATTCCAAGAAATACGACGATTCCAACAAGTAAGAGTCAAGTATTCTCAACGGCTGCTGATAAACAACCTGCTGTAGATATTCATATCTTACAAGGGGAAAGACCAATGGCTGCAGATAATAAAACACTTGGTAATTTCCAACTTACAAATATTCCTGCTGCACCTCGTGGTGTACCTCAAATCGAAGTTACATTTGATATCGATGCCAATGGTATTGTTAATGTCAAAGCAAAAGATTTAGGAACTGGAAAAGAACAATCTATTACTATCACTTCATCTACCAATTTAAGTGATGATGAGATTGAAAGAATGAGAAAAGAAGCAGAGGAAAATAAAGAAGCAGATGCGAAGAGAAAAGAAGAAGCAGATCTTAAAAATGAAGCAGAACAAGTAATTTTCCAAACAGAAAGTTCATTAAAAGAACTAGGAGATAAAGTAGATAAGAAAGAAAAAGAAACTGCTGAAAAACAAAAAGATGAATTGAAAAAAGCACTTGAAAAAGGTGACTTAGAAGAGATTAAGAAGAAAAAAGAAGCATTGAATGAAACAATGATGAAACTTGCTACAAAAGTATATGAAGAAGCTGCCAAAGCAGGACAACAAGCAAGTAACAATAGCGATGATACTGATAAAAAAGACAATGATGTAAAAGATGCTGAATACGAAGAAAAATAAAAAAGAAGAAGTGCTACATAAGTAGTACTTCTCACTTTGTATTTGAATATCTTTTTATATTTTAGAACATAACATAAAAAAGGAGATAATTATGGAGAAAACAATCAAAAGTCGTAGTGAAATGAATCCAGAATACATGTGGGATTTAAGTGTTGTTTTTAAAGATGATGATGCATGGTATCAAACACTAGAAGAAGTAAAAGAAAAGATAAAGGAATATGAGAAATATCAAGATCATTTTATGGAAAGTGCTACAAGTTTATATGAATTATTTGAATTAGATTCTGATATCAGTCGTATATTAGAACGTCTTTATGTTTATTCTAATTCTAAGAGTGATGAAGATAAAAGTAATAATGCATATTTAAAAATGTCAGGAGAATTAGAAAATGCATATACTCTTGCTACAACAAGTAGTGCTTATATTGTTCCAACGTTACTAAAATATCAATATACAAAAATTGAAGAGTATATGAAAGAAGACGAGAGATTAAAAAAATTTGAAAGAGGATTAAAAAATATCTTTCGTTATAAACCATATGTATTAGAAGAAAAAGAAGAAAAATTATTATCTGAATATATGAAAGTTTTTCAAGCACCATCTAATTTATATGATATTTTATCAAATTCTGATTTAAAATTAGGTACTATTTTAGATGATGAAGGAAAAGAAATGGAATTAACAGATACGAATTTTGTTTATAATTTACGTTCTAAGAATAGAGCTTTTCGTAAACGTACATTTGATAAGGTATACGAAACTTATAAACAGTTTTCTAATACGTTTGCAGCTACGTTATCAAGTATTGTAGACTATTCTGTAATTGATGCGAAAGTACGTGGATATCAAAGCAGTATGTCTTCTTATTTATTTCCTGATAAAATGCCAATAGAGGCTTATCATAATTTAATTGATTCAGTAAACGAAGGGCTTCCTATTTTAATGGAATACTTCAAGTTAAAAAAACAAGAATTAGGATTAGATGAGATTCATATTTATGATTTATATGTTGATTTAGTAAAAGAGAGTAATAAAGAATATACATTTGCAGAAGCAAAACAAATGGTGATAGATGCCATGAGTGTGTTAGGGGATGATTATGTAAGACGTTTAAATGATGCTTTTAATAATCATTGGATTGATGTCTATCCAAATAAAGGAAAAGCAAGTGGTGCTTATTCAGGTGGTAGTTATGATACACCTCCTTATGTGCTTTTAAATTATATGGGAACGATGAATGATGTATCTACCTTAGCACATGAATTAGGACATTCTATGCATAGTTATTATACAAGAGAAAGTAATCCTTATGAAACTGGAAATTATTCTATTTTTGTCGCTGAAGTTGCAAGTACAGTAAATGAGTTATTACTTGCGAAATATCTATTAAAAACAACGGATGATAAAAATTTAAAGAAGAGTTTATTAGCTCATTTAATGGATATGTTTAAAGCAACGATTTATCGTCAAACGATGTTTGCAGAATTTGAAGAACAGTTACATCAAGCTGGAGAAGAAGGTAAAGTACTAACAAGTGAATATATTTCTGATATTTATTTGAGACTCGTTAAGAAATATCACGAACCAGTTGTTATTGTCGATGATCAAATTCGCTATGAATGGGAGAGAATTTCTCATTTCTATACTCCATTTTATGTTTATAAATATGCTACAGGTTTAGCAAGTGCCTGTCATATTGTAACTGATATTTTAAGTGGCAAAGAACAGGCCGTTGAAAATTATATTGCCTTCTTAAAAGATGGTAGTAATCATGACCCAATTGATACATTAAAGATTGCTGGTGTTGATGTTTTAAGTAAAGATACGATGAAAAGTGCGTTAGAAATGTTTCGAGGATTTATTCAAGAATTTCAAAGTTTAAATAGTTAGGAAGTGAAGCAGTATGAATAAAAGAGATTATTATGAGGTATTAGGTGTTTCTAAAAATGCAAGTGAATCAGAAATTAAAAGTGCTTTTCGTAAACTAGCTAAAAAATACCACCCTGATGTTTCAAAAGAACCTGATGCTGCCGAAAAGTTTAAAGAAGCACAAGAAGCATATGCAGTATTAAGTGATAAAGAAAAGCGTGAACAATATGATCGCTATGGTCATGCTGCCTTCCAAGGAACAGGTGGTAATAGTCAAGGTGGATATGATTTTTCTGGCTTTGACTTTAGTGATATTTTTTCTGATATTTTTGGAAGTGGTTTTGGCTTTGATTTTGGTGGTGGAAATGGCCGTTCTAAAACAAGACCAACAAAGGGAAGAGACCGTCTTGTTCATATTGATTTAACCTTTGAAGAAGCAGTATTTGGATGTAAAAAAGATATTCGTGTTGAAGTATATGAAACATGTGATTACTGTCATGGAAGTGGTTTTGTTACCCAAGAGCAACGTACTTTATTTGGTTCATTTATGAGTAAAACAAGTTGTCCTCACTGTAATGGATCAGGGACTATCTTTGAATCTACTTGTAAAAAATGTCATGGACTTGGAAAAATAAAAACAAAGAAAAATCTCGAAGTAAAAGTACCAGCTGGTGTTAATACAGGTGATCAATTACGGATTGCTGGCAAAGGAGAAGCTGGTTCTAATGGAGGACCGAATGGAGATATTTATTTAGAATTTAAAGTAGCAGATCATAAATTATTTATTCGTGATGAAAATGATATTTATTTAAAAGTACCAATTACCATTACTGAAGCTATGTTAGGATGTAAAAAAGAAATACCAACTCTTTCTGGAAATGTAATTTTAACCATTCCTGCAGGAAGTAATACCAATGATAAACATCGTTTAAAAGGAAAAGGTGTCAAAGATGCGAATTCATCTCATACTGGAGATATGTATGTACTGTTGAATGTTGTAGTACCAAAAAAATTATCTAGAGATCAAAAAAAATTAGTAGAAATGCTTGCTAAAACAAAATTAGATGATGAGAACGAATTTAAAAGTTTTTATAAGTTTGTAAAAGAAAATGAAAAATAAAATCATGTGTCATACATGATTTTATTTTGATCGTCCGTTATTTATTCTACTGTATAAAGATCGTCAGAATAGAAAGTTGGTTCCATTGTAAGATTGATTTTTAAATGACGAAATTCATTTTTATCACCATTTGTTACAATATAACTTGCATGAGCTTCACAGCCTGCTAATTTTTTAAGATTCTTAAAAGCTTTTGCAATAATAGGATTTGTAACACTACAAATACTAAGAGCAATAATGACTTCTTGTAAATTTAATGTTTCATGTTCTTTTGTTTTTGATTTAAACTTTTGAATTGGTTCTAAAACACTAGGGGACAGTAGATCAATTTCATCTGGAATATGAGTAAGCTCTTTCATAGCATTTATTAATAGACTACTAGCAGGGTTTAATAATTCTGTTTGTTTTCCAGTAATAATTTTACCATTTGGTAATTCTAAACTAATGACATGTCTTTTTTCTTTTTCTGCTTTTTTAAGTGCTACTTCAACGACGTTACGATCACTTTCTTTTAAATCTAGTTCGTTCATTAATACTTTAATACGATCTGCTGTTTCCATATCTCCATTACCAGTTTTACAATCACATAAGGCTTGATAATAGCGTCTTATAATTTCTGCTTTTGAAGCATCTTGAACAATTTTATCATCCATAATACATTTGCCAATTGTATTTACTCCCATATCAGTTGGAGAAGAGTAGATTTCTTCCCCTGTAATCTTATACAAGATATCTTTTAATACTGGAAATACTTCTAAATCACGATTATAATTAACAGAACTAATTCCATATTTCTCAAGATGAAAATAGTCAATCATATTCACATCCTTTAAATCAGCAGTTGCCGCTTCGTAGGCAATATTAACAGGATGTTTTAATGGCAAATCCCATACTGGGAATGTTTCAAATTTCGCATACCCAGCCTGAATTCCTCGTTTGTATTCATGATATAACTGAGATAGACAAGTTGCTAGTTTTCCACTACAAGGTCCAGGAGCAGTCATAACAACGAGTGGTTTTGTTGTTTCAATATATGGATTTTGTCCATATCCTTCTTCTGATACAATGGTTTCTACATCTGTTGGATATCCTTTCGTAGGAGTATGAATATATGCTTTCATTCCTCGTGCTTCTAATTTTCTTTTAAATGATTCTGCTCTTGGTTGCCCTTTATATAAAGTAATTACAACACTATTTACTTGTAATCCTAATGCTTTTAATTGATCGATTAGTCTTAGTACATCCATGTCATAAGTAATGCCATAATCTGCTCTAATTTTATTTCTTTCAATATCACCAGCATTAATACAAAAAACAATTTCACAAATATCCTTTAATTCTAGTAACATCCGTATTTTAGAATCTGCTTCAAACCCAGGCAATACACGCATCGCATGATAATCATCAAATAATTTTCCACCGAATTCTAAATATAATTTATTATCAAATTTTTTTAATCTTTCTTTAATTTTTTTACTTTGTACTTTTAAATATAATTCATTGTCAAAACCTTTTTTCATACTTCATATTCCTCTCTTACTATCATCATGCTCATTTTAACATAAAATCAATCACTTGAAAATAAATTTATTTTGTATTTGTGAAAAAAGCAAAATATTCATAAATGGAAGCAAAAAAACATATATTAAACTATCTAATCACTCATTTTTCTATTTACAATCGAAAGGGGGATTGTTATAATAAAATTATGGAGGATGTTATGGATATAGATAAAATTTTAGAAGAAGCAGAGAGAAAAATGCAACATTCCATTGAAGTAATGGAGAAAAAATTTACAAATGTACGAGCTGGTCGTGCCAATCCAGCAATTTTAAATAAAGTAGAAGTGCTTTACTATGGTGTACCAACACCTTTAAATCAGTTAGCACAAATATCAATCCCAGAAGCGAGACAATTAGCAATCAAACCATTTGATAAATCTTGTTTAGGAGCAATCGAAAAAGGAATCTATGAAGCAAATATTGGTTTAACACCAAATAATAATGGTGAGACAATTATTTTAAATATTCCAGCTTTAACAGAGGATACTAGAAAAGAATATGTAAAACAAGTGCGTGAAATTGCCGAAGAAGGACGTATTGCTCTTCGTAATATTAGACAAGATGCAAATAATGAAATTAAAAGATTAGATATCACAGAAGATGACATCAAAGGTGGACAGAATGATGTTCAAGAGCTCATTTCAAAATACAATAAAGTTGTAGAAGCAAAATTAAAAGAAAAAGAACAAGAATTAATGAGCGTTTAAGTTCATTCTTTTTCTTCTAGGGAGGTATTTATGGATGTAATAGATAAAAGAAATTTGATGATGAAACATTACAACGAACCTAAAAACAAAGGTTTTATAGATTGTGATGGGTATATTTTAAATACGCAAAATAATGCCTCTTGTATTGATGAAGTGAAGTTAATGACAAAGATAAAAGATGGGAAAATAGTGGATATTCGTTTTGATGGAGAAGCCTGTGCCGTATGTACTGCATCAACATCCATCATGATTGAAACGCTATTAAATAAGTCAGTAACAGATGCCAAAAAAATTGTCAAAAATTTTGAAAATATGATTGATGGAAAAGAATATGATAAAACAAGTATAGAAAATGCTATTATTTTTGAAGATATTGGTAAACAACCAAGTCGTAAGAAATGCGCACTTCTTGCCTGGTGGGGGATGGATGAGACACTAGCACATAGTAAGGAAGGAAATGATTATGAATACGGAAAAGAAAGTGAATAAAGTATCAGCTATCAAAGAAGGAATCTTAAGTGCATTCGCATTTGGAACAAAAGATATTAATTTAGAAATGATTCGCGAATCTAAAAAAACACCATATGTATATTTAGATGCCAATGGAGACAATATATTTTTAATTCCGGTTGATCATAAAAAACAAGTATATTATGATTTAAATCATCAATGTTTTATCCCTGCAGAAGATTTAGAAACAGAATATGTTAGAAAATTAAAATTAAATGTCGCATCTGATGAATTAACAGAATATATTAGTCTTTTTTTCTCACATTATGATTTTATTATGCAACTGGAAACAAAGTATGTAGAACATCTGCAAAAGGTAAAAGAACTTTTAAAACATGTCGTTGTATTTCAAGTACAATCTAATGTTATGTTTGAAGATGCCAATGAGCGTATTATGAATTCACTTGAAGATGATAGATTACAGCAAGAGTACATAGAAGAATATTTAGAAAAAACAAATCAAATTTTACAATATCGTAAGAAATTAGTTGGCGTTTCTGAAAAGCAAGAAATAGGAACACTTGTTTATGGTTATCAAGTAGAACCAGGCAGTCACTTTGTTTATTTATTAGATGAACATAGTGTCCGTTTTCCTGTTGTGCCATCTAGAGAGGTAAAAAATGAAGAGTTACCAGAATATTATGCTGTAAAAGAAAGCATAAAGCCATTGAATAAACAAGGGCTAGCTTCACCGTTAGATGTAAATTATTTCTATCATCAATTAATGTCTTTTTATACAAGTAAAATAGATGTTTATCAATCATCTTATGAGAATAAAGAAGCCATTAAAAAATTGTCGATGAAAAAATTTTAATGGTATGAATATTATTATTTCAAAAGTAAGAAAAAAATAATAAATTATTTTCGTGTTAAAATTATAAAGAATCGTTCTGAAATCGAAAAAGAAATACAAAATAAGTGATTTGTATTTCTTTTTTTGTTTCGTTATATTGGATGTGAAAGGAGAGAGTAATATGTTAAATCAAGCAGTAATTGTCGGTAGACTTGTTCGTGAACCAGAACTTAGAAAAACAGAAAGTGGTAAGAAAGTAACAAATATTACAGTGGCAGTTCCACGTAGTTATAAGAATGCGAATGGAGAATATGAAGCTGATTTTATTCATTGTACACTTTGGGAAGGAGTTGCAGAGAAGACGATTACCTATGTAAAAAAAGGAGATTTATTAGGGATTCGAGGTCATATCCAGTCAAGAACCATTCAATTAGATGAAGATTACAAACGAAATGTAGTCGAAATAGTCGCCGATAAAGTTACATTTTTATCTAGTAAAAGAAGCCAAGAAGAAAAAGAATAATTTCTTCTTTTTTTTTATAAATATACTACAGTTATCAACAAGTTAATTTTATTTCTTTTCAAAATTATAACTTTTATAATGATTAACGAGAAGGTAACGGTGAGCGAAAGGAAGTAGTAGTATGTTTATAGGTGAAAGGCTCAAAGAATCAAGAATGAAAAAAGGAATTACCCAAGAAGAATTAGGAAAGTTAATAGGGGTAACGAAAGTTTCCATTTGTGGTTATGAATTAGGGACAAGAACACCGACGATTGACAACTTTATTTTATTAGCTGATGTATTAGACGTTGATCCTAATTATTTATTAGGAAGAGATAACTTTGCAATACGTGAGATACCAACACCGTATACAAGAAGAATTACCATATTAGATGCAACTATTTTAGATAACATAAAAAGACATAAAAGACTTTATAATTATCTTGTTAAGGACCCTGTCCGTGCTACTAATCAAATGGAAATCTTATTAAAAAGAGAATTAAAATAGCTTACTTCTTTTAGTAAGCTATTTTAATTTTAATCTTTCTATCGTCTCATCTAAAAATAAGAAATCAGGTGTTGTTTTAAAAATATGAGCTATTTTGACGGCCATATCGTAATTTAATCTTCTTTTATCATTTTCTAATTGCCAATAAAAAGGTTTGCTAATTCCTAATAATGAAGCCATTTCTTGATAACTAAGTTGAGATTGTAAACGCATTAATTTTAATTTTTCCATTTTATCACCCATAACAATATTATATATTAACTAATCGTTAATTTCAAGCACTTGTTATCCAAAAGTTAATTTTAATCACATTTGAAGTTGCTTTGTTATAATGTTATTAACATATAGATAACGGGGGTAAAAGTCATGTTTTTAGGCTACAGATTAAGAGAATTACGAGAGAAAAAAGGGTTATCGCAAGAAAAATTAGGACAATTAACCGGCGTCACAAAAGTATCTGTTTGTGGATATGAGTTAGGGAAAAAGACACCATCTGTCAATCAATTAGATCGTATTGCCAATGCATTAGATGTCACAACAGATTATTTATTGGGAAGAGATAATATTCAAACATATATTGGTGAAGATGGGGAAGCATACCATGTTTCTATATCAAAAGATGAAATGAGAACTTTATTAGAAATGCGTCGACGTAAAGATTTATATTATCGTTTATTAACCGATCCCAAAAGAACATTTGATTTAATAGAAATAAAATTAAATAAATAGTACAACCATAGAAAAGATTGTACTTTTTTTTCTATTTTATTATATAATAAAGGTGGTGATAGATATGAATATAATAGAAATCATTGAAAAAAAGAAAAAGGGACAAGTTCTTACAAAAGACGAAATGAAATATGCAGTGATGGGGTATGTAAATGGGGATATTCCTGATTATCAGATGAGTGCACTATTAATGGCAATTGTGATTCGGGGAATGGAAGAACCAGAAATTATCGATTTAACAGATATTATGATTCACAGTGGAGATTGCCTAGATTTAAGTGTAATCGAGGGAATCAA
>CALVKP010000030.1 GCA_944332735.1 uncultured Bacilli bacterium
ATCATACATTATCTGTGCTTACAATTACTTCAAATGTTGTTTATGGAAAGAAAACAGGAGCAACTCCAGATGGAAGAAAAGCTGGTGTCGCATTTGCTCCAGGAGCAAACCCAATGCATGGAAGAGATTCTAGTGGGGCACTTGCTTCATTAAACTCTGTTGCGAAAATAGAATATAAAGATGTATGTCAAGATGGTATTTCAAATACATTCTCAATTGTTCCAAATGCGCTTGGAAAAGATGAAAAAGAACGTATTAAGAAATTAGTAGCCCTTTTAGATGGATACTTTAAACAAGGGGCACATCATTTAAATGTGAATGTATTTAATCGTGAAACATTAATTGATGCAATGGATCATCCAGATAAATATCCAACTCTTACCATTCGTGTAAGTGGATATGCAGTTCACTTTAATCGTTTAAGTCGTGAACAACAATTAGAAGTAATTAACCGTACATTCCACGAGACAATCTAATGATAAAAGGTAGTATTCAATCTGTTGAAACAATGGGCCTTGTAGATGGTCCAGGAATACGATTTGTTGTCTTTTTACAAGGATGTAAATTACGATGCTTATTCTGTCATAATCCTGAAACATGGAATATGGAAGAAAAAAATATGACTACTCCAGAAGAATTAATCAAAAAAGTAAAACGTTACAAAAATTATTTTGGTGATGAAGGAGGAATTACTTTCTCAGGAGGTGATCCTCTTTGTCAACCAGAATTCGTATTAGAATGTTTAAAATTATGTCAACAAGAACATATTCATACCTGTTTAGATACTTCAGGTGTCGGTACAAAGCCAGAATTACATGAAGAAATCTTAAAATATACAGATTTAGTCATCTTAGATATTAAAGCACTAGATCCTGAAGGATATAAAAAAATGACAGGCTATCGTATTCAAGACTATCTTGATTTCTTAGAACTATGTCAAAAAATGAATAAAAAACTTTGGCTTAGACAAGTAATTGTTCCGGGAATCAATGATACAGAAGAATATGTATTAAAATTAAAAGAATATGTAAAAACAATTAAACATGTAGAGAGAGTAGAATTACTTCCTTATCATTTATATGGAGTAGAAAAATATAAAAAACTAGGGATACCTTATCGATTAGATGGTGTTCCGGCTATGAAAAATCATGATTTAGAAAAGTTAAATCGAATTTTACAAGGGAACTAGGTATCTAGTTCTTTTTTGTGATATACTTAACATGAGGAGTGGAACGATATGGAGAAAGAAAAGGTTTGGAATAACGAAGAAGAGAAAAATGCATACTTTTTAAAGAGAAAAAAGCGTACAAAGTGGTTTGTTATCTCATTTATAATTATTGTGATTGTTGTGGTCATATTATTTGTTTTCTTTCTTGTTACATTGTTAAATAATTCTAGTAAAGAAATTCAAGGTGTATGGGATTGTGAAAATGGAAAGATTGTTTTAGTTATTGATAAAAATGAATTATCTTTATATGAAGCAGGAAATGAAAATAGAACAAGTGGGAATTATTCAGTTATTCACTATAGTTCATCTGCGAACAAAATAAAAAGAAAAGATTGGACAATCCAACTTAAAAGTCATCATGCTTCTAATGATACATTTTATCTTTCAACAGATAGTAGATATCAAGATCAATTATTTGTTGAAGTAGCATCTACAAATGAACAATATACATGTGAAAGAAGGTAGACTATGAAAGAAATTATTGAAATATTAACGAATAGAAAAGAGACAATTTCTACTATGGAATCTTGTACAGGCGGAATGGTAGCAAATGAGATTACCAATATCCCTGGTGCCAGTGAAGTATTTCAACTAGGAGTAGTCAGTTATTCTAATCATATGAAAGAAAAATATGGGATAGATTCTAACATAATACACGAGTATACAGTTTATAGTATGGAAGTAGCAAAAGAAATGGCTAGACTTGCAACCATAAATGGAGAAAGTGATTATGGTATAGGTATTACTGGTACATTGAATAGACAAGATCCAAATAATCCAACTGATAAGATGAATATGGTTTATTTCGCAATATATGATAAAAAAGAGGATAGATATATTGAACAGACAATGAGTGTGTCATCATTTGATAGAGTAGAAAATAAAAAAATGATCATGAGATTGCTCGTGATGAGATTGAAAGATTATTTGAAACAAAAGTAGGGTGGTTGTGTGAAAAAGAATATCAAAAGAGTGAATATTTATTCTAACTATAAAGGAGAAAGTCAAAAAGTAGTTGCAATATTAAAAAAGAAACTACAAGAAAGAGGTTACCATATTGATAAAAAGCATTTTGATTTAGGAATTGCTGTTGGCGGAGATGGTACTTTCTTAAAAATGATTCATGCAACAAAATTTGATTCTAGTATTTACTACGCAGGAATCCATACAGGAACACTTGGCTTTTTACAAGAGATAGATCCTAATGAAATTGATTTATTTTTAGATAAGTTACAAAAGAATGAATTGTTAGAAGAAAAAATTAGTATTCAAAAAACAGAGATAGATGGAATTCGTCCCATTACATTACATTCTTTAAACGAAATTGTCATTCGCCAAATGGATTTAAAAACAGTATCTTTAAAAGTAGAAATTAATCGTCAATTTTTAGAGGAATTTGTCGGTGATGGTTTGTTAGTTGCTACAACGATTGGTTCTACGGCTTATAATTTAAGTGTTCATGGAGCTATTGTCGATTCTTCGATTCATACTTTACAATTAACACCACTTTCTCCACTGAATAATAAAGCCTATCGTAATTTATTAAATTCTGTTGTGATTCCAGAACATAAAACAATTACGATTACACCAAGTGGAAATAGTCAAGATAAGAATACGAATTTGATGATTGTCGTAGATGGTACAGTTAAGAAATATCACCATGTTCATACAATTAAAACAACTGTAGATAGTAGAAGACTTACTTATTTAAAACTTCCTAACCATCACTTTTATCAAAAAGTACGTAATAAATTTATAGAAAAAAATAGTTAGAATTGTCTAACTATTTTATTTTGTCAAACGATATAAATTAACCGATGGACGATTACAGAAACGATATGGAATGTTATTTGTAGTACCAATACCACCAGATATAAATAACTTAGTTTCTTCTAAGTCATATGATGCATCTTGATAATTTGTGGCTCCTTTTTTTCTTAAGATACCTCCAATCCCTGGAAGACGAATCTGACCATTTAAAGAGTGTCCTGCTAAGATTAATTGGAATTTGTGATAATTAAATTCATCGATATAATCTGGCTCGTGTAATAATAAAATTTGATAGATTGGATTATTAATTCCATATAATTTATTGCCATTTTGATCTACTGTAGGTAGAGTGTTATCAATTTGTTCTTCAATAGCTTTAATTTTGGTTGTAATCATATCTTTTTCTTTTAAATTACTACTGAGTCCACTTAACATAATAGGACTACCAACACCGTTGTAAATCAAATCATAGGTATTATGTAAATTAATAAAATTACTGTTTTTGATAACTGTTTCCCATTCTGTTTTCTTTTCATCTTCATCTCCTGATA
>CALVKP010000031.1 GCA_944332735.1 uncultured Bacilli bacterium
GAAATACATATCATATCGATGAACCTATTCAATTTGAGAAAAATGGTTTTCATTTCTGTAAACGTCTCGAAGATACCCTTCATTATTTCACAAACTATCATACAGACATCGACATATGTGCAGTAACAGGTTTTGGTAATGTATTAGAAACAAGTCATGAATATTATGGATATTATGATATTTATATTGCCAGTGACTTAAAAATTGAAAAAATATTGACTAGAAAAGAAATATTAGATATGTATAAAGACTTAATTGACCATTCCATTTGTTCTGATCAAAGAATTGCGCGCTTTTTAACTTATTACCCAAACCTAACAATAGAAGATTATAAGTATTTAGGTATCCAACCAAAACAATATAAATTAAGATATTACTAAAAAGATTCCTATGACAGGAATCTTTTTAGTACCAAGGATCTTTTAGTGATATCAGATTTAAAGTATTCTCATTGGCCGTAATTATCACATCATAATCTTCTAATTGTCTATAATCATGTAATTGATTTTCTCTTAAATCATCAATTAACATTTGATAATGAAATTTAAAATTAGTACGCTTATTATCTTCTAACGCAACGGTAATTTCATGATTCTCATTTTCTTTTATAACCATTGGTGCTTGATAAATATCTTCATAGTAAATCACTTCTACTTTGATTTGATGATCAGCCATTGTATTATCTATCTTAGTCTGATACTTCATATGATAATCATAATCCACAACGGTATTAGCATCTATTTCTAATGTTTCCGTATAATTCTTTTTATCATATCCACTTGGTGCTTCTTTGATATAATCAAAATTCATCACTAAATCAATTGTAAGAAACGTTCCAATCACTAAAAACACAAGTCCAATTAGAATCCCATAAAAATGTGGTTTCTTTTCTGTAAAAATCATACGATAAATAATACTTGAAATTTCTGATAATAAACAAATACCACCAGCACATAAGAATAATGGACCAACAAAGAAAATTCCCTTTATCATGGCTGCCAATAAAAATACAAGACAAATACCAATACCAAATTCCATCATCCAAATAGGTAATAAAATAAAGAAGATAACTGCCACTTTCATAATGGTAATAATAAGAGTCCCTAATGCGTCATGTTCACTACGCTTCACTACTTTTTCATTTTTCTTAGTCTCTTTTTCTTTCATATTTTCTTTTTTTTCTATCTCTTTCTTCTCTTCTTTTTTTTTATTTGGTGTTACATATTGTTTAAACATTGCTACAAATATAAACCCACACAAGATTAAAAATAAAATTCCTAACACAAATTCAAACAAGAAAATTAATATATTAGAAAGTGGTGATACAAACATTCTAAGTAAACTCTCTACCAATTCTTTAATAATAGTCATTGGTATGGTTGCAACAACACATAAAAGAAGGGCTGCAATTGCTTTAAATAATAGCTCAAATATAAATTCTATTGTAAACTCTTGTTCGTTCTCACGTACTTGATCCATTACTTTTTTTGTTACTTTACTTGCCTTCTCTGCTCCTTTTTTAATAAAAGTATCAAAATCTTCTCCTAATTTTTTTGCAGATGCTTCAAATTCATCTTTATGTACATCTTTATAATTAGGATTAATCTTATAAGCACTTAATATTTCTTTGACTAAATCATCTAATGAACCAAAATCCTCAATCGCTTCTTTTTCTGTTTTCCCATGTTTTACTTTTTCATCAATAATATCTCGATATTCATTGATAATATCCTGTATTTCTGAATCATCTAATACCGATAATTTCTTTTCTAACTCACTTAAAAATTTCTTCTTTGTCATAGCTAATTGTCACACTCCTCTATAAATTGATTTACACTACTTGCGAAATCTTGCCAACTAGTCAGTAATTCATTCATTCTCTCTTCTCCTAGTACAGTTAATTTATAATACTTTCTAGATGGTCCTTCATTTGACTCTACTAAATATGTTTCAAAATATTTCTCATTGGTCAGTCTTTTTAATAATGGATAAATCGTTCCATCATTAATATCAATTACTTTAGATACTTCCGCCATCAATTCATAACCGTACATATCTTTCTTATGGACAGACAATAATACAATGAGTTCTAACACTCCTTTCTTAAATTGAATATTCATATGTCACCTCACTATAAGTGTATACCTACTACCTGTTATTGTCAAGTACCAAATAAAAAATAATATTATTTTGATAACAATTGATTCAAATACTTTTGATGATAATAAGTATTTCCTAAGTCAAGATAAGATTGAAAACAAGTTTTAGTTTGCAGGATTTCAATCTTATCTATATTTTTCTGTTTCATTTTATTTATTTTTGTTCTTTGACGATAAATGGTATCTCTAACCGGTATCATAAGTACCTTCCCACTATTTAAAACAACATAGTTCCATTTACAAAACAAAATAAATTTTTCTATCCTTATTATTTTTGTTTTCTTTAAATTCATAATAATTCCTAATTTTTCAGCTAATTTTTGATAATGATTCAATATTATCTTTCCATCTTCTTTGGTATTAATTAAAAAAATACTATCATCCATAAATCTAACAATTGGATATTGATTCGCTATAAAATGATCTAATTGATTTGGTAACATCAAAGCTTCTTTTTGTGCAATTTCACACCCTAGTGGTAATCCCTCTTTTATAAATAAATAATCTTCTATTACTTTGATTGTATGAGAATTAAAAATATATTTCGTATGAATTTTTTTAATTGCTTCATGACTACAATTAGGGAAAAATTTAGAAAAATCAATTGTTACTGCATAACCTTCTAATCCATTTTTTAAATACCAAGAATATAATTTAGTATGTACCCTTTTCATAGCAAAATGAAATCCTTTATTTCTTATACTAGCACCATTATCATAAATAAAATGTGGATAATAAATTGGTGATAATATTTCATTTGCGATTACTTTATGAACTAATCTATCTTTTATATGTGGTGCATCAATAATTCTCACTTTTCCTCTTTCATGAATCGTAAATTGATAAGTATTTCCTACTTTATAACAATTACTTTTTATATTCTTACATGTAGTAGCAACTATCGTAAACATATGTAACTTAAAATACTGTGTTGATTTTTTAAAACCAACTCCTTTCGTACATTTATCTCCATAGTACATTACTTTATGAAAACAAAAAGCTTGTTCAAGATTACCATATTTCCTACTTCTTTCCAATACTTTCCTATCTCTTTTTGCTTTTCTTCTTTGATATCTTATTTCTTTTCTTTCTTCACTTGTCATAGATTTTACCTACTCTTTTATATATCAATTAATACCATAATCCAATGCATACTTCCAGTTACTGATAATAAACTTTATCTAAAAAAGGAACTACACTTGTAGTTCCAAAGATTCATGTATAACCAATATCGTTTATTTTAATTGTTACAAAGTTTTGTCTATGAAATTTACCCAAATAAACAAATGATAAACCATGCAAACAGCGTCCAAACAAAAGCATCATGAATCATATTCGAGATAATTATCTCAAGGAAAACAAATCCTTTCTTTTAAAAGCAGTATAGAAAGTTATATATAAAACATTTCTCTTTTACCTGTTCTACTTTATCATAGAAATCTAGCGCTACACCATTGGTATTGTTCGCATTAAAGTTATCCCAATCACCATTCGAATTCACATTGTAGAAATTGTTACTATTGTTAGAATTGGCCGAGCGCGTGACAAACACCTAAACATTGTTCAGGCATACAATCAACATTCATTCGTTTTCCTTATTTCAAAAAAGTTATTGAAATAAACATTCAATCCCTTTTGAAACCAAAATTTCAAACACATCTCTATCTGTTAAATCAGATGATTTCATCTTATCATATTTTTTCTTATCAGAAGCCAATACACCTTTTAATAAATCATACTGTCTTTGATAATTGACACCTAATTGTTCTAATTTATTATCCAACATGATAACCGCTTCACTTTTAGTATAATTTTTTCCATTCTTCCTAGAAAAACATTTAGAAGGATTCATATATAGTACTCTAACCATATCCATCACTCTTTTTTCCAAAGCAATTAGACTAGCTCTAGACATCATAATAAGCCATCTTCTTGTAATAAAATCTTCCGCTTTTTGTGGAGTAATTCCATTTGCCATATTGATAA
>CALVKP010000032.1 GCA_944332735.1 uncultured Bacilli bacterium
CAAAGTAGATAAGCATTCCACTGGTGGAATTGGTGATAAAACAACATTAGCAGTATTACCATTGGTTGCAAGTTGTGGGGTAAAATGTGCGAAAATGAGTGGACGAGGACTTGGAATCACAGGTGGAACAATCGATAAACTAGAATCAATTCCAGGATTTCAAACCAAACTTACATTTTCGGAATTTATACAAGAAGTAAATCAAATTGGAATGGCTTTAACAAGTCAAACAGGGAATTTATGCCCCGCCGATAAAAAAATATATGCCCTTCGTGATGTGACGGGAACAACTGATAGTATTCCTCTCATTGCTTCTAGTATTATGAGTAAAAAAATCGCATCCGGAGCTGATAAAATTGTAATCGATGTAAAAGTTGGTCATGGTGCCCTTATGAAAACATTAGAAGATGCTCAAAAATTAGCCCATACCATGATTCATATTGGAAAAAAATATCAAAAAGATACGATATGTATTCTATCCAATATGGAACAACCATTAGGCTTTGCCATCGGAAATCGATTAGAAGTAGAAGAAGCTATTTCCTTTTTAAAAGTAGAATCATCTGATCGTGATTTCCAAGAATTAGCACTTGCTTTAGCAACCCACATGGTCCATTTAGGACTTGATATTCCGATTTCGGAAGCAGAGAAAAAAGTAAAAGAAAACTTACAAAATGGTCAAGCATACCAAAAGTTCTTAGATTTCGTATCAGCACAGCATGGAACACTACCACAAACGAATCATTTACCTGAAAGAAAAATATATGCGAAAACCACAGGTTACATTCAACAAGTTCACGCTGACCAATTAGGAAGCATTGTAAAAGAGTTAGGTGGAGGTAGAGAGAGAGTAGAAGATCAAATTGATTATGAAGTGGGAATTATTTTAAATAAAAAAAGAGGAGATTTTGTACGTGAAGGAGAATTATTGATGACAGTATATGAAAATCAAAAAAAGTTAGAAGAACAAAGATATTTAGATTGTTTCTTAATTACAGCCCAAGAAGTATCAAAACAACCAATTATTTATGAAATGATGGTATCATAATATGGTAGTAGAATTATTACAAGAAAAAGATAAACATGCTGTCTGTTCTCTTTTAAGACAATGTTTCCCGAATGTGAAATTACAAGAAGCGTTTGATTTTAAGAAGATTGATTTTACACATAATATTATGATTGTAGCAAAAATAGAAAATAATATCGTGGGTCATATATGGATTCAAAAACAATATGATTTTTATAAAGATGAATATTATTTTTATCTGATGTATATTTGTGTGGATGAGAATTATCGTCATCAAGGAGTTGCAACTTCCATGTTAAAATGGGTAGAAACATTAAAAGAAAAACAACATATTGCTTATATTACATTTACGAGTAGTCAAAAAAAGGTTGCTGCCCAAGCACTTTATCGCAAATTAGGATATATAGAAAAAGATAGTTCTGTCTTTATAAAAATGTAAATAAATGTCAAAAAAAAGTAAATTGCTTGAAAGAATAAAAATTAGTTGTTAAAATCAAAATAGGAGGGGTAATATGATATATCCGTCAATCGATAGATTGTTAAATCAAGTTGGTTCAAAATATTTACTTGTAAATATTGTTGCCAAAAGAGCCAAAGAAATGGATGAGACAAGTTTTTATCAAATGAAAGAAAATGAATATGTATCAACAAAAAATATTGGTAGAGCCCTTGAAGAAGTTGCTAAAAACTTAATTCATATTGATGGATTCGAAAAACCAATTGACGAAGATACAAATTCAACAAAATAGTACATAATGTGTACTTTTTTTGTTGCTTCACAAACATCTGTTTGCTATAATGGTTTTGAGGTGATGACATGAAAATAGAAAAAATTAAAAAAGTAGGATCTAGTAAATATCAATTAATTTTACAAAATAAAGATGTTATCACGACTTATGAAGATATGATTATTAAATATAATCTTTTATATCAGAAAGAAATCGATGATTCGTTATTAGAAACATTATTAGAAGAAACAAGAAGCTCTGATATTTATTATAAAAGTGTAAAGAAAATTACAACGAAAATGATGAGTGTACATGATTATAAAAAATGGTTAGAAAAGTATCACTTAAAAAAAGAAGAAAAAGAACAATTAATTGATCGTTTGAAGCATGTTGGTTTGTTGAATGATGATGTATATGCGAGTGCTTATGTGAGGGATAAAGCATATTTATCAAAATATGGAAAAGAGAAAATAAAACAAGGTTTAGAAGAACATGGAATAGAGATAGAAACAATAAAAAAAGCACTACAAGAAATAAATGAACTTGATATGTATGAGAAACTACAAAAAGCAATCATAAAAAAAGTAGAACAAAATCATCGTTATTCTAATCAACAGTTAAAACAGAAATTGATAACGGAATTTATATCTCTAGGATATAACAAACAAGATATTTTAGAAGTGCTTTCTCATATTCAATGGAAAGAAGATACAAAATTATTGGAAAAAGAATTTGAGAAAGTATATACTCGTGCCAAAAGAAAATATCAGGGCAATGAATTGCTCCTATATGTAAAAAATAAATTATATCAAAAAGGATTTTCACTAGATCAAATACAAGTTTGTTGTGATAAAAAAAATAGCGACTTTTAAAGCCGTTATTTTAATTTCTCATAAATTTCTGTAATTGGTTTCAATTCTTGTTCTTCCTTGTAATATGGTTTTAGATGAAGATGAAAATGTTTTACTTCTTGTACATCGCCATTGTTTTGAATTAATGTTAAACCATCAATATGTAATCGTTCTTCTAATCTTTTTTTTAATTCTTTCGCTACTTTATAAATATGCATCATCGTTTTCTCATCAATACTAGAAAGGTCTAATGTATGTTGTTTTGGAATGATTAATACATGACCATTACAATCTGGATTTACATCTAAAAAACACTTTACTATTTCATCTTCATAAATCGTATAAGAAGGAACTTCTCCTTGTATAATTTTACAAAAAATACAATCCATATGAAACACCTCCATTCTTATTATAACAGTTTTTCATGTTCAAAAGAAACTTCTTTTTTTCTAAGAGTACCTAAGCGTCCATTCTCGATTGGATCTATTTCATTCATCTCGTGAGCTTCTAAAATTTGTTCGAATGCTTGTTGTTGAATTGGTGTGATATGATCGGTGGTTGTATTCATGAAGTATGCGTTCATATCATAGGGATTGAGCCAAGTTTGGATGACAATGTCACCATGATTTTGAAAGTATTTTCCTAATTTTGTGGTAACTAAAACGCCTGCTTTTGGATTTTTAGAAAAGTCCATATCTAGAAGATAAGATATACTTTGGTGTTGTTCTGGCTCTTGTTTCATTAAATATTTTAAGTAATTTAGATAGCCTAAATAATGGTGTTGATTGATAGGAAGGGTTTGATGAAATATATTTCCTTTTGTATCGATCATATAGACATTTGGACAATTTTGAAAGAAAAGTTGTGATAGTTCTTCATCTGTCATGTCTTGGTATGTTTCTTTTTGTTTTGCTAATCTGATTAATTCTGCTAATTTTTGTTGTTCTTCTTGATTCATAAATACCTCCACACTCATTATATCACACATAGAAAAAAGAACCGAAGTTCTTGGTTGTGAATATCTGCGAATATCCTTTGTTATCATGTGAAAATAAAAAGAAATTATACGGAAACATGGTCAAATTCATATATTTTTGTTAAAATAAGAATGGAGTTGATGGCCATGAGACGAAAAATAAAAAGAAACAGTACGTGTATCATGAAAGAGTTGAATCTTTATGAATAAAATAGAAGTAGTAAATGATGTTATTACAAAAAAGAAGTTAGATGGTGCTCTTTTCTTAGTGGTTGATGAGGGTACAGAGTTTATGGCTGTCAATCAATTGAAAATAACGGTTGTAAAAAATACGACATTGAAAATGATTTAT
The DNA here is from genome assembly GCA_944332735.1 of uncultured Bacilli bacterium. GTDB lineage: Bacteria > Bacillota_I > Bacilli_A > RF39 > UBA660 > UMGS2016. The sequence continues at coordinate 3,935 of CALVKP010000032.1, forward strand.
CACGGGACAAAGTCTAGTAAACTAAATATTGTAATTGATGTAAAACCGAATCAGACTTTACGATTAGAAGAAATTCATATTCATGATAAAATGAAAGTTCAGTATCAGTATCATATTTGTGAGGGTGCTAAAGTGAGAGTGAAACGAATGGTAATGTGTCATCAGATGAGAAAGTGGGATATTGCGCATTTAGATGGCGAACATGCACAGTTTTCTTTTTTGGAAAGTGGGATTGCTAATGGAAAACATGATAATCATGTACTTGTTTATCACAATGCAAGTCATACGAAGAGTCTCTTTCGTTTTCGTGGTGTAACGTTTCATCAAGGAAATATTCAGTTATCTATGTCAGGAATTGTAGAAGATAATATGAAATACTGTAAGTTAGAACAAGATGGAGAGATTGTAGCACAAAATAACCAAGTTTCAGATATACAAACAAATTATGTAAAAGAAGAGGAAAAGACAGTAAAAATAAGTTCTCATACCGCACTCCATCAAGGAGCGTATTCACATAATGAAATCAGACAATTTCTAACGGATAACATCAAATTTACAAAAGGATTTCAAGAGATCATGGAAAAGGAAATAGAAGAATTGGAGGTGTCATATGCATCGTGAAGATTTTCCAATATTACAAAATGATTTGATTTATTTTGATAATGGAGCAACAACATTAAAACCGACTTGTGTGATTGATGCGATTGTTGATTATTATAAAAATTATACAGCCAATGCCGAACGTGGGGACTATCAGAATAGTTTGTTAGTAGATCAGAATATAGATTTGACTAGAAAAGCTGTACAAAGATTTATTCATGCGAAATCAGAACGCGAGATTGTCTTTACAGAAAATGCAACAGATTCTTTGAATCAGATTATTTTTGGATTTTTTAAATATAAATTAAAAAAGGGAGACCATGTTCTTTTAACAAAATCAGAACATGCTTCTAATGTATTACCTTGGTTTGAATTAGAAGAAGAACTTGGAATTCAAATCGATTATATTCCACTAGATGAGCATTTACATGTGACATTAGATCATGTAAAAGAAAGTATTACTGAGAATACAAAAGTAATTAGTATTGCTGAAGTGACGAATGTGGTTGGGGATGTAAGACCAATGAAAGAAATCATTCAGTATGCACACGAACATGGGATTTATGTATTAGTAGATGGAGCACAAAGTGCTCCACATAAGAAAACGGATGTACAGGATATGGATGCTGATTTCTTTGTTTTTTCACTCCATAAAATGTGTGGCCCGACAGGGGTAGGAATTTTATATGGTAAATTAGAATTGTTAAATGAGATGAAACCATTAAAATATGGTGGAGGTATGAATGTTTCATTTACGAGTAATGGTTCGAAAGTATATAAAAATGTTCCTACTTTATTTGAAGCAGGTACAGTTCAAATTGCAGGGATTATCGCATCTCGTTTTGCTATTGAATATTTAGAAAAGATTGATATGGATCATATTCATGAGTATGAAATGCAGTTAAAGGAATATGCTTTAAATCGATTACGAGAAGTACCTGGTATTCAAATTTATAATCCAGATACAGATAGTGCGATTATTTCATTTAATATCGATGGTATTTTTGCTCAAGATCTAGCAATTTATCTCGATCATTATCACATTTGTGTTAGGGCAGGTAGTCATTGTGCTAAGATATTGATTGATGAAATAGGCATTAAAAATACTTGTCGTATGAGTTTCTATTTTTATAATACCAAAGAGGAAATTGATCGTATGGTAGAAGTATTAAAAAATCCGAATATATTAGAAGAAAGTCTTGATTTTATAAGTGTCAACTAAGACACTTTTTTCTTTCTTGATATATAAATTTATGATACAATGAGAGTATCATAAGAGGGTGTTAAGATGAGAGAGTATATACCTAAGTTAGGAATATTTTTTCTATTTGTAATCGCATTTATTGTTTTTCCTATGTATTGGTTTTCTAAAGGAGAAAAATATGATTATACATTTCAAACAGATGAAATGAGTGTTGAATTATTAGATAGTGGTATGTTAAAAGTAGATGAGAATATTGTTGTACAACCACATACGATGATTTCTTCTGTTGAAAAAGACTTTTTTCCAATTAGTTTAGAAGAAAATAGAAGATATAATTGTTATGATTGTCTTCGTGATGTAAAAGTATATACAGATGGAGTAGAAAGTTCTGTTGAAATGATTCATGATTCAAGAGAAGATAAAAATGCAAGAACTATTTTATTTGATCCAACAACGAGAAAATTTACAATCAAATTATCTTATACGATTGATAGTAGGGCAGTAAAACGTTATACGACTTTAGCAGCGTTTGGATTAAATATTAAACCACGTAATACGAATATTGAAAAATTAAAGATTACGATAAAAATACCACAGTCAGGAACAAGTAAATACTATATTAAAGATAATACAACAGGGAATGCAATTGCTCTTAAAAAAATAGATGATAGAACTTATCAGATAAAACAAAATCATTTGAATCGTAATACCCAGACTAATTTCATTGTAGCGACTGATACAAAAGTATTAGATCATACAAATATTTTAAAAGAAAAAGCAGATAGTGATATCTTAAACTTTAACTATGACCAAATAACAAGAGATAAGATTGAATTTAAAAATAAGAATCAAAATAATTTACCACTTGTATATTTTATTATTTTTAGTACTATGATTTATCTATTTTTAAAAATAATTCGTCATAAACGTAATTATGTAAAGAAAATGAAAGATAATCTCATTGTTCCATATAGTCAAACAGATATTAAAGTATTACCACCACTTGCTTCTAAAATGATTAGTGGTAAAAGTAAAGATTTCGCACTTTCTTTAATTTTAACTTTACAAGAAAGGGGAAATATTGGAATTCGTTCTGATGGTACGATTATTTACTTAAATGATCAACATTTAAGTAGTTATGAATATCAGTTTTTGAAAGTATTATTTCAAAAAGAACAATTTCAAAATGGAGATGCAATGACGATTCCAGAACTAGCTCGTAAAGTAAATCAAAATTTAGATACAAAGACATGCTTTGAACAAGATTTTGGGATTGCTCGTGATTTAGCGACCGATGCACTTTATGAAAATCGAATATATGATAAAAGTTTAGGAAAATTTATGAATGCATTTGAGAAGTATGCATTTGTAAATATGATTGCAGCAATTTTCTTAATGATTGGATATTTAGTAGGATGGATACAACCTGAAAAGGAAAGTATTACAGGAATTATTATGACAATATTTATAATTTCTATGATTTTTTTACTGATTCCTTTTGATTTACATACGATTTGGAAATATATAGATCATCGTTTGAAAAAGGGGTTACGATTGGCTTATCTAATATTACAGGTAATTTTACTTGTTCCTGTGATTGGATATGTTATGATGACAAAAGAATGTTATTTATTACTCGTGATTATTTTCGCCTTTATTCATTTCTTATTATTTAGATTTTATGATGAAGAGTTATTAACTAGATATGGTAGAATGGAATATTTAAGGTTATCTGGATTAAGACATTTTTGTAGACATTATTATGATTATGAAGCACAGACTTTTGAAAGTCATCCATACTTTAAATATTATTTAAAATATATTGTAGCATTTGGTGATTTAGATACTGTTTTACCAAATCAAAATGGTGTATTAAAAATATTAAATAATCAATTAGAAGAATTGTTTTAAAGAAAAGCCAAGTGGCTTTTTTTGATGTAAAGTAACTTGTTTCAAGAGGAAATAGTATGCTATAATGAAAAAGATAAAGGAAGTGTAAGAATGGCAAAACGTAAGAAAAGAAAAGACGATAAGAAAAAGACAACTGGTTATCATGTCGAGTTAATTGGAATATTACTCATTTTAATTGCCATTTTAGGAGCAGGTAGTAAAGGGGGCTTTGGTCCTGTTGGAAGATTGATTGGAGCATTTGCTGCTTTCTTAGTAGGTGCTTGGTATAATCTTTTGTTAGTGGCAGTATTTGTAGTCGGTGTATATATGATGGTAAAAAGAGATAGACCAAATTATTTTACATCGAAACTAGTAGGATTATATATATTTTGTATTGGTATTTTAGTTTTTTCTCATTTGAGTTATATTACGAAAAATGATTTACAAGGACTTGATATTTTAAAAGAAACGGTGTTAAATTTTATGGCTTCTACCAAGAGTATGATGAATATTCAAGGAGGAGGTTTAATTGGAGCAATTGTGTCAATTTTGTTTGTAACACTTTTTGATATTGCTGGTACAAAGATTGTCGCATGGGCTTTAATTATTTGTGGGGTTGTATTATTTACAGGTGTTAGCATTGCTGATATGATAAAAGCGATAAAGACAAAATTAGATGAGACCAATGAAGCTCGTTTAGAACGTAAAAAAGAACGTAGAGAAGAACGTGAAAAAGAAAGAAAAGAGGCTTTAGAAAAACAAGAAGAAGAGGTAGAACCATCTGTTACAGTAGCAGAGGAATCTAATCTTCGTATTGATGAAGAAACAGGAGAAATATTGGGAGAAAATCTACATCCATTAAATGGAGATCAACCAATTATGCAAGAAGTAAAAGAAGAGGTAAGACCAAAGCCATATGTTTTTCCTCCACTTAGTTTGCTAGCAAAACCAAAACCAGTAAATCAAAAGGGAAATGAAGTAGCAGTAGAGGATAATAAGAAAATATTAAATCAAGTATTGACAGATTTTGGAATTGAAGGACATATTGTCGATGCGAATATTGGACCAACAGTAACACAATATGAACTAGATGTAAAAGCAGGTACAAAAGTAAGTAAGATACTCGGAATTCACCGTGAACTTGCGTTAGCACTTGCAGTAAAAGATGTTAAAATAGAAGCTCCGATTCCAGGAAAACGTACGATTGGAATTGAAGTGCCAAATAAAGTAACAACGATGGTAACAGTAAGAGAAATATTAGAGAAAGTTCCACCAAAGTTAAAAGATAGTAAATTACTTGTAACACTAGGAAAGAATGTTATGGGATCTCCTGTTTTCTGTGAGATTAATAAAACCCCTCACTTATTAGTAGCGGGAGCAACTGGTAGTGGTAAATCTGTTTGTATTAATAGTATTTTAATTTCTATTTTAATGCGAACTAAACCAGAGGAAGTAAAACTCGTATTAGTGGATCCAAAGAAAGTAGAACTTTCGATGTATAATGGAGTACCACATTTACTTGCTCCAGTTGTAACAGATCCAAAGAAAGC
>CALVKP010000033.1 GCA_944332735.1 uncultured Bacilli bacterium
TGTAAGTGTATCATAGTATACCGAAGGGAGAGATTTACGTGGAAGTAACATCTGTTAGAGTAAAACTTGCTCATAACAAAAATGGAAAGGTTAATCCAAAAGCATTTGTAACGATCGTGATTGATAATTGGTTAGCAATTCGCGATATGAGAATCATTCAAGGAAAAGAAAGACTATTTGTAGCTATGCCTAATCGTAAAAAAGGTGGAGATGTAAAAGTAGCTACAGAAGAAGTTACTACAGCACCAGAAACTGTAGAGGAAGAAAGATTAGACATTGTATATCCAATCAATAAAGAAGGAAGAAAAATGATTGAAGATGCAGTGTTAGCTGAATATGAAAAAGTATTAGAAGAAGATCCTGAAGAATAGGATCTTTTTTTTGGTATATTTATATGCATTGTTCATATATTTTAACAGGAGGAAGAAATATGGACAAGGATCATTCAAATATCGTAGGAACTGTAGTAGGAAATCATAATATCACAATTAGTGATAGAAAAACGTTAATGATTACTGGAGTAAAAAAGATAGAAAGTTTTGATAATGAGGAATTTTTAATGGAAACAACCATGGGATATATTATGTTAAAAGGAGAAGGATTAGAAATTATTAAATTAGATACTTATCAGGGAAATGTCTCTATTAAAGGAAAAGTAAATAGTTTAAGTTATATGGATACTGCCAAAAAGGAAAAAGAAGATAGTATGTTTAGTAAATTATTTAAATAATGAATTTAAAAGTACAAATCATTACTTTAGTATTTTCTTTTTTATATGGCTCTTTTTTTTCCTTTTTATTAACAATTCAATATCGTTTTATATATGTAAAAGAGAAATGGTTTCAATACTGTTTTACTATTCTTTTTGTTCTTGTTATGACTTTTCTTTATTTTTTAATATTGCGAAAGATTAACTATGGAATTCTTCATCCATATGCATTTCTTAGTATGATTGTAGGTTATTCAATAGAACATCTACTTCATTTACATTTATTGACTTCTAAGCATATTGTCAAGAAAAAAGAAACATGATACACTATAAAATGGTAGGTGATAAAGATGGCAAAGAAGAGAAAAGTCAGTAAAAGTGCGAAAAAAAGACTTTTATTATTTGGAACACTTTCTTTTGCTGTGATTATTTATTTCTTTATTACACTTACTACTTATACATTAAATATTATTGATTTAAATCATGAAAAGAAAGAATTAAAAAAACAATTACTTGTGTTAAAAGAAGATGAAGAAAATTTAAATATTGAATTAAAAAAATTACAAGATCCTGATTATATTGCTCGTTTTGCAAGAGAGAATTATTTATATTCTAAAAATGGAGAATATATTATTAAAATACAAGATAATAAAAAAGAAACCAAAAAGACAAGTATTAATCATGAGGAAAGTATTCGTTATATTGTAATTGGGGTTGGATCCTTTTTAACAGTTCTAGGTATATATGTACTACGTCATATGACAAAATAAATCCACATTGTGATGGATTTATTTTTGTGTTATATTAATATTAGAAAGTAGGGATAGGATGACAAGTATTATTATTTTGGTACATAATGCTTATGACTATGTAAAAAATACGATAGAGACATTACAGATGACAAAAAATAAAGACTACGAAGTGATTGTCTTAGATAATGCATCTGAGAAGAAAGTACAAAAGTTATTATTAAAATTATATCAAGAAAAGAAAATCGATAAGTTAATCTTTTCACAGGAGAATACTTTGTTTGCTAAAGGAAATAATATCGCCTTTCGTTTTTGTGATCCGAAGTCAGATCGTGTTTTATTATTAAACTCTGATATTGATATTCGTAATCCTGAATGGTTAGATGAAATGAATCGTATTTATGAAAAAGGGATTACATCACTTGGAATTGTGGAAGGTAACCCATATACAAGAGTAGATGGTTTTTGTTTTATGATTGATAAAGAACTATACCAAAAGTATTTATTAGATGAAAACTTTGAATGGTGGTGGTCTATCACGAAATTACAGGCTGAGGTATTAAAAGATGGATATCCTGTCAAAGGTGTAAAAGATTATCAGAACTTGATTTTTCATTATGGAGGAATGTCAGGGACTGACTTTAGAAATGCCAAAGGAATGCAGATTGATGGAGAAAAAGTCGTTTCATGGTTTGCAAACCATGAAATCAATATAATAAATCATATTGATAATATGAATACAATTTATAAACCAAATAGTAAAGCAAATCGCATTTATCGTAAGTTAAAGAATAAGAAGTAATAAATACTTCTTATCTTTTTAGAAAGTAGGTTTCATATGAAAATAATTCAATTAGAAGATATTCAATCTTATTTTATAAAGCGAGAGAAAGATGTGAATAAAGGTGACTTTGGGAAAGTAGGTTTTATTGGCGGCTCTAAGAGTTATTCTGGGGCTTTAAAATTAGCGATGTTAAGTCATGCTTCTTTACGTAGTGGATGTGGTATTAGTCGTGTATTGATTCCTGAAGACTTAGCCCCTTTATTAGCACCCCATATTTTAGAACAAACTATGTTTTTTTACCATAATTTAGAAGAATTAAAAGAAGGAATTCATGATTTAGATGTTTTAGCAATTGGTATGGGGTGGGGAAAAGATACATCACATTTATCCATATTAAGAGAAATATGTAATGTTTATTCTGGAGTTATGGTAATTGATGCCGATGGATTAAATACATTAGTAGGACATTTAGATATAATAAAAGATCATAGGGTGGTATTAACACCTCATTTAAAAGAATTTTCTCGTATTTCACAGTTATCAATAGAAGAAATTAAACAAAATCCAATCGAAATAGTAAAAGAGTTTGCGAAAAAATATAGAGTAATTCTACTGTTAAAAGGCTCTACGACAATTATTTCTGATGGAGTAGATGTATATCTTGTTAAAAGTGGATGTCCAGGTATGGCTACAGCAGGTAGTGGAGATGTGTTATCTGGAGTGTTAGCTGGTTTATTAGCATATCATCCATTTCACATATTAACAGTCGCAGCAGGGGCCTATTTAGCAGGATTAGCAGGTGAGTTAGCAGAGAATGAGAAAACAGATATTGCTATGATTGCCAGTGATACAATAGAACATATTCCTAATGCAATTACTTGGATTAGAAAACAAGAAAAAAGTTCACAACATTAATGTGAACTTTTTTATTCAGTTGGTGATGGTTCACCACTACTTTGATTATCGACAACAGTTACTTTTCTTGTAATTGTTTTTGTGTAATCTTCATAAGTGATTGTATAACTAATGGTATATGTTCCAGCTGTAGATGTGAATGTATCTAAGGATGCAGGAATTCCTGCAGTACTTGTAATACTTGTTTCAACTTCTACACTTGTTGTTATATCTTTTCCATCTTCTTTTACTACAACACCTGGATCACGATAATTACTATTTAAATCAACTGTCATATTTGCACTACCAACGAGGCTTACTGTTATTTCTCCTTGGACATTAGAAACATTCACTTTTGTTTCTACACCAGGTGCTTCTGCAGCCTTAAAGTTTGAATAACATGTTTTAACAACATATGTACCACTATCTGTAGATTTTGCAGTAAAAGTAATACTTGTATTATTTGTAAACTGAATTAATCTTAGATCTCCATCTTTTTGTTTTGCATAAATGTTATAACCAACACTTCCTAATATACTTTGATTTTGACCTAATCTAGATTGTAAATAACTGTTTTTATAACCACTATTTGTAAATACTTTACCAACCCAACCAGATAAACTATTGATATCTAATTCAGAAGGTGTTTTAATTCCATTCCATGAAATAGAAACAGAATTTCCACTAATACTACTTTTTACATTAGAAACGTCACTTAATTGAGCAAATCTACTAGATACTTCAGTAGGTTCAGTTCCTTTTTTAAATAGTTCTGTAATACGCATATTAGCAGGTGTATTTGCACTTGGTAATTTAACTGGATAAGTTTCTCTTTCTACTTCCACAGAAACAACACCATTTGGTTTTGTAAATTCGGATTTATCAGTAAAGAAATGTCCAGCCACTGCCTTAAATAAATTTCTATGACCACCAGTATTGGTTGTACTTACATATTTATCATCTTGTTTATCATATCCATACCAAACAGAAATTGCATATTGTGTATTAATTCCATCTACCCATAAATCATTTACTGCATTAGATGGGTAACCTTTTTTCTTAATCAAATCTTCTGTAAAGTTAGAAGTACCTGTTTTAGCACCATAGTGTACACCATTTAAATAAGAAGTACCAATTCCATAATCAGCAGCATTATATAATACGTTACTAATCATATATGCCGTTTCAGGACTCATAACTTTTTTCTTTTCTGCATCTACTTCTTCTGTTTTATCATCTTCACGGTAGACAATTTTTGTATATGTATATGGTTTTGTGTAATATCCTCCATTTGCAAATGCAGCATAAGCACCGGCCATAGTTAATGGAGATTCTCCATCATAACCACCTAATGCATGTGATTCGTAAACTAAACCATTTTCTACTTGTGGATGTAATCCTAAACTTTCGGCAAAGTTTTTAATATCAGAATTTTTATTTTGTTGGAATGCTTTCAACGCTGGAATATTTCTAGATTCTGCTAAAGCAGTACGTAATGTCATCCAGCCTTGATAAGTTCTATTCCAGTTTTCAATACCACCATCTTCGTCATCTGTACCTGAATATGAGTGAGGTTCATCGGCAAATGGTGTAGCCGTAGACCAATCTTGATATTCAAAACCTGGACCGTAATCGTAAATTGGTTTTGCGGTTGAACCAATTTGACGTTTTACTTTGGTAGCACGTCCTAATTGATTTGCACCACTAATATTTCTACCATTACTAATTGCTGTTAAAGCACCTGTTTTTACATCGACAACGGCAACAGCACCTTGTACAACATCGTTTTCCCATTTGAATGTTTTTCCATTCATAATATCTTCAACAGCTTCTTGTTTATCTTTATCCATTGTCGTATAAATTTGCATTGATACATTATAAGGGTTATTACCAGTTCTTTCTGTAACATCTTCTACTACAGCATCTATAAAAGATTGATATTTAAAGCGATCTGTTTGTTCTCCATCTTCTGTAGAAATTGTTTTTACAATTTTATCAACACTTAAGTTGAGTGCAGCTTTATATTCTGCTTCATCAATATAATTATGACGTTTCATCAAATATAATACTGTTTGACGTCTTTTTTCCGTTAAATCAGGATTAATATTTGGATCATAAGTATTTGGTGCTTGGAACATACCAGCAATCATTGCCGCTTCTGCTAAGTTAATATCTTTTGCACTCTTTCCAAAATAAGTTAAACATGCTTGTTCTACTCCCCATGCACCACTACCAAGATATGGAGCATTTACATAGAATTCCATAATTTCTTCTTTGGTATAATGTTTTTCAATCTGGAAAATAGACATATAAATATCTGTAAATTTACGTGTAATACTACGATTCGTTGAAGTAAAATGATTCTTTGCTATTTGCATAGTTAATGTAGAAGCACCACCAGCATTTTGACCAAGAATCGTTCCAAATCCAGCACGAAGAAAACGTGGTAAATCAAATCCATTATGTTGGAAGAAACGTGAATCTTCGGTTGCAATAATCGCATCTATTAATACTTCTGGAAGTTGATCATAAGAAATTTTTTCACGATTCTCACTTCCGAGTTTCTTAATTACAGAACCATCACTACTATATAAAATAGAAGCTTCTTGATGGTATAACTTATCAGGACTAAATTCTGGTGCATCTTTAATAATAATAAACATAAAAATTCCAAATGCAACAAGACAGAAAATTCCAAAAATAAGTAATCCCATCAATACTTTTTTTCCAATTTTCTTTTTCTTACTTTTTCCTTTTGTGATTCCTTTTTTATTTTTTGACATACGTGCAGAACGTGTACTTGCTACTTTTGTTCCTTTCGTATAATCAGTTTTTTTAGCAGCTCCTGTACGGGCATGTCTTGCTTCAGTTCTCTTCTTTTCCATCATAACCTCCATATTCTTTATAAATTTATAAATCAAACGAATTAAACTTGGACTAAATAAAATTCCATCTAATATCATTATAATTATAAAAGCTTTCCAAAAGCCTATAGCTAGTATTCCTGCAATTAAAGCTAAAACACTAACAAACATAATTGCTATTTCATATTGATGATCATTGATACATTGAAATATCTTATAAATCTTTTTCAGAAGCTTCACCTTCTTTCTCCATTTCGTCAATTATTTTTAAATAATCAAGACGTGGAGCATATTTTGTTTCAATTATTTTTCCTTCTTTTTGAAAAAAAGAAATAGGAATTGATTTGCGGTTGTTGTTTTCAATGAATGATATCAATTTACTACCATCTAAAAAATA
>CALVKP010000034.1 GCA_944332735.1 uncultured Bacilli bacterium
AATAATTCTAAAGCTTTTTCTTTATTTCTTTTCAAAACTAAAACACATCCTTTCAAGATATGTATTATATATTATTAGGTGACATTTTCAAAAAATATAAAGGTGACAAAATCAAAAAGGTTTAACAATTAGGATGAAATAGCTTGCTCAACTTTTTTTTGGATGATACAATGAGTATTGTAGGAGAGTGAAGATATGGATGAAGTTGTTATACTACAAGATCAATACAACAAATTAAGAGAACATATTTTAACAACTGCAATTGGGTTATTAAAGTCATTCTCTACATTAGAATTAGAAGAAATAACAAAGAAAATTGAAGCGAGTTCTCCTGTTCCTTTTAAAAAAGAGGAAAGAGAATTTATTGCACATACTTTAATTACACATTTTAATGATTGGTGTGTGGCTCGTAAAGAAGCGGAAGCAGAAGATGAGATAGAGAAATTAGATCGTGATAAAAAGGTACCTAAAGGATTGACTGAGGTTGGGAAACAAAAGGTAGTACTTAATATTCAAAAGAATTTAAATCAGTTACAATCATGTATTTATGAGTTTTATATGCCATCTAATACTTCTGCATATAATGATTTTACTTCTCGTAGTACGGAAGATATTATCAACTATTTTATAGAACATGATCGTATGGATTTTTTTCAAGTGAATCAATTAAAAAAGGATATTTCGTTGTTGTTAGATCAATATTTAGTAAATTTTGATGATTCTTACCATCAAATTTACAGTCAATATTTTTTTAAATTAGATATGGAAATTAAAAATTATTTGAATAAAGAAAAAAAAGGGAAAAGAAAAGTAAAAGCTAGTCGATAAAATACTGGCTTTTTCTTTGCAAACAAAAATATTTATGATATGATTATAATGGTGATAGTAGATGAAAATCTTGAAGTATATTTTTCTTATTTGTTATATGTTGTTGGTATTCGCTACTACTTTTTTCTTGTTTACTTTTAATCAATTTTCTAGTAGTCAAATCGGTGATGTAACCATTATGGGACTTAAAAAAGATGTTGGTTCTTTTAATAAGGGAGATTTATTAATTGCTGTAAAAAAGAAAGAGCAAGTAAAAAAGAACGATGAAATTATCTATTACAATACAAAACAAGGGAAACATGAAGTTACTTTGGAACGTGTTGAAGATGTGATGAAAACAAATAAGAATGAGTATACTTATGTGATTCAAGATGGACTTTTTCTATCAAGTGAATATTTAATTGGAGAAGTAAATCATATTACGGCAATACCTTTCTTAGGATATTGTTATCTATTATTTACAAGTAAGATTGGATATCCTGTGTTAATTATACTTCCTATTACCATTGCGTTTATCTTTTTTATAAGAAAATATAGAGGAACCATGAAACATGAGAAAAATAAGAATTAAGAAATTAACCCGATTTCAACGTCGTGTTTTTCTTATTGTTGGTATTTGTGTTTTTTTAACCATTGGTTTTACTTTAGGAAGATATGTTTATCACAAAGTGTTAGACTTTTATTTCAGAACACAAAACTTTTATTTTGAAAGTGATAAATTAACTGTAGATGGTGCTTATTATTCTTTGGATTATTGGAATGGGGTTGACCCATATCAAATTGTTGTCAATGTAAATAGTTTTAAAAATAGTGAGTTAAAAAGTAATAGTGATATTGAATATGAAGTGAGTTTGAATTGTTCTGATACGATTATTTGTAGTAGTACCAAAGAAAAGGGAACTATCTACCATGATTCAAATACAGATTATTTCATTGTTACATTGACACCGAATCAAGCATTTAAAGATGGTGATAGTGTTGTTGCGGAAATTATCGTGACTTCTACCAGTCCTTATCAGAAAAAACTATCTGCTCAATTTAAATTAGTAGTTGGGACTTATGGTTTAAGTCATGAGATTACCGACCATGAAAACGATGTTTATTTAGAAGTAAAAATTACGAATACATTACTTACTTATACAGTCAAAGAAGCATTTGGTAGTTATCAAGTAGGTGCTCAATTATCTATTTCAGAATATAATGCCCTGAGTGATGAAGATAAAAAGAAATGTGTATCTGCAAGTATTACTTTAGAGTTTGATCCCAATGTTGTCTATGTAAATAATAACAGTACAACGTTTTTACAGGCATATCAAATTAAAACAGAAAAATTAGATGGTTATGATTATGTCAATCAATTTACATTTGATATGGAAGCATCTAGTAGTAGTGTTGTAAAATTCTATAAAAAAGATGCATCAAAAGATTATTCTAGTAATGGAGATTCTGATGGTGTTGTAAAAGTACATTATGATTATTAGGAGTTGGTTAGATGAGTTGCAATATTGTACAAGAATATGTCTCATTTTCACAAAAAGCAATTAAAAAGTATTTACAATCTATTTTGGGTCATTATTTTGATCAAGATATTTACGATGATTTGATTAATGCTTATGTAAATACACGCTATTATAATTTATATCCTGAAGTACATACACGATTTGAGGCAAATATTGTTTATTATTTGAAAAAAGCATTAGCTGGAGTCAAAGATGATAAAAGATATCAAAAGAAAGCAAAATATATGTTTTCTATGTTTAAATATATTTTGTATTTTGATCATGTTTGTGAATGTGATTCTGTTCGTACTTTAATTTCCGAGATTGCGAAATATCGAACAGAAGAGTTAGGAATTGAAGATGATCAATTTGAAGTAAACTTTTATCACCAATTAAAAGATGATTTAACTGCAAAAGAAGAATTTATCGATAAGTTTCAAGATAAGAACTTTAGTATCAACTATGTAAAAGTAAATCAAAATCAAATTTTTGATTGTCAGTTAGAACATCATTTGAAGTTTTCTAAATTATATAGTGAATATGCCATTACAAAAGTATTTAATAATAAAGATATGCAGGAACAGAAATTGTTTGTGACATATTCTTTGGTTGGTGTCAAAATATTACAAGATATTATTAAAGGGATTTTTCACAAATGTTATTTAGTGGATTATAAATTAGAGTTAAAAGATAAACAGAAGAAGAAAAAAAGATTATTGACGATGATTGATAATGATATTACAAAAGAAAAGTTAGCTTTAAAGATATTGTGGAAGGATTATGTAACAGCGAAAGAAGAGGTATATGAATTAACGAGAAATGGATTTCATGTTGCTATTGTATTGGATGATTCTTTCTTATTAAATGATGAGACAATGGTATTATTGAAAATATTTACTTATGTGATTACTAATCACAATGAAATGTTTGAAAAATTAAAAGGGCAATTCGATGTGTTATATATACCAAGTTAGAAGGTGGATGAATGGATACAGTATTTCGATTTTTATATGAGTTTTTAAGTCAGTTTTTTGGAAGTATATTAACTGTTTTAATTGCTTGTGTACAAGGTTTAAAACAGATGTTTGATTGGAAAGCTTATCTTCGTATCTTAGATTTTTATAAAGATGATTTTAATGGCCCAGAATGGTTATTTGTAGCGTTAATAATTATCTTTTTAGTCTTAATCGTTGTTGGCTTTGTCCTTTTAATCGTCTTTTTGATTCGCAAGTATATTCGCTTCCGTAAAACACTCGTAGAACAAGAAGAATTATTAAACGAAGTGGCAAAATTAAATGATGAAGTATCTAGTTTGGTCAAAGAAAAAGAAGATATTCTAGCTATGAAAGTATCTCACTTAGGATTGAAACCAAATGAAACAGATACGGAAGAAGTAGAAGAGAAACAAGAAGAAAATGTCAGTGCCGATGGTATTCGTTTTGCGAAATTAAATGAAGTAGATTTATTGTATGCGAATTATGCGGTTAAGAATTACAATGATAGTTTCTCATTACCGGAATTAGTAGAACTATTTCGTAATTTTGCAGCGAGTCAATTAAAATTATATTATAAGACAGAAATGATTCGAATATTTATATCAGCACTTGCTTCTACGAAGTTAATTATCTTACAAGGTATTTCTGGTACCGGTAAAACTTCCTTAGCTTATGCTTGGGGAAAATTCTTAAAACATGATTCTTGTATTGCTTCTGTACAACCATCATGGCGTGATCGTACTGAGTTATTTGGTTACTTTAACGAATTTACGAAGAAGTTTAACGAAACAGAAGTGTTAAAAACGATTTATGAAGCAGGATATACAGATGATGTTTATACTGTTATCCTCGATGAAATGAATATCGCCAGAGTAGAGTATTACTTTGCTGAAATGTTATCTATTTTGGAAATGCCAAATAAAGATGAATGGGTTGTAGAACTTGTATCTAGTAGTTGGCCAAATGATCCAAAAAAATTAATTGATGGAAAATTAAAAATCAGTCCAAATACATGGTATATTGGTACTATCAATAACGATGACTCAACATTTATGGTAACAGATAAAGTATATGACCGTGCTATGCCAATTGATATCAATGATAAAGGGGAAGTTTTTGAACCGATTGATACACCGGCCCAAGATGTCAATTACTCTTATTTAGATCGTTTATTTCAAGATGCTATGGAACAAAATCCAATGAGTGATGAAGTACTAAGAAAAATAGAAGAAATGGATAATTATGTGATTAAACATTTCCGTATTGCTTTTGGTAACCGTATTGTTGCTCATATGAAGAAGTTTGTACCTGTTTACGTAGCTTGTGGTGGTGATGAAGTAAGTGGAGTAGACTACTTTATTGCCAAGAAAATTTTACGTAAATTCGAACAATTAAACGTTTCATATATCCGTGATGAAATCGATGGTTTTGTCGAATTTTTAGACAATACATTTGGTAAAGGAAAAATGAAAGAGTGTGAAGAATACGTTCTTAGATTGAAAAAATTAACATAGTAGGTGAGAAAAATGGAAGACATTGTAAATTTATATAATCGTACTTCGCCAAGTCAGAAAGAACAATTCCAAAAAAATTTAGTTTCTAATTTGCACGTTAAAGAAAAATCAAATTCTTCAACTTATGATGATACTTGGTTAGTAAAAATGGAAGAAACAATTCGTTATTTAGATAATATCTTAAGAAACCCAAATCGTTTTATTGTCAATGAAGAAGAGATTGTAAAAATTGAATTAGCGCGTCGTATTACCGTTGATAGTATTAAACACTTATCTAGAAATACCAATTTAATTCAAGATTACAATCAAAAAACAGGAGAAGTACGTCCTTCTAAGATTTTGAATATCAATAAAGAAGAGACTTTTAATACTTATGAGAATCGTTTTATTTATACTTTGATTAATAATATGAAGTTATATATTGAACGTAAGAAGAAAGAAGATATTGCTGATAACCAGTTAAATGAATATAAGAACTTTACTTATCAAGGAAAAGGTAAGATGAATGACGAGACGGTAGAACTATCACTACAATTGACGGGAAAAAAAGAAAAGGGAAAAGAAAAAAATCAAGTAGATTCTATCCCCAATCGTGTTGCGAAAGTAGAGGAAAGAATCCGTGATTTATGTTCTTCTGATGTATATAAAAGTATTGCTAAATTGCATGTCGCACCGGTTACTTCACCGATTAAAAAAACCAATTTAATTTTAAAAAATGTGAACTTTCAATACGCATTAGATTTGTGGAATTTTATGCAGATGAATATGGAACCAAGTGTGAAGAGTAATCATACCAATAAGGACTATCAAGATCAAGGAAAATTAAAAGAGATGATGGATCAATCATTCTTATTGAATTGTCTGATTATGAATACTATGAATCAACCGGAAGTCACAAAAGAAGAACAGGAAAGTTTACAGGAAGAAGTTGTCAATCAATCTGTGAATCAGCTGATGAATATCAGTGACCAATTATCATTAGAAGAACTGATGAAATTAGTTGGTGATCAATATGTGAAAGTAAAATATAAGAAAGTATTAGATACCAGTGAAATAGAGCGTATTTATAAAAAAGCAATCCGTGAATATATGGATAAAATAGAACATTTGAAGGTGAGAAAAAATGAAAGTGATCAAGAAGATATTTGATAATCCAATTGTCCGTTTTTTAGTAGGATTGGTAAAAGTAGTTATATGGGTGTGTGTGATTCTGATTGTTTTATTAATTGCACTTCAACGACTATTTAATAACCAAGTAAGTTTAGGTAGTTATCGTATGTTTACAGTAGTAACAGGAAGTATGTTACCTGAATATCAAATATACGATGTAATCATTGTAAAAGAAGAAGATCCAAAAGAGATTGAAAAAGGGGATGATGTTGCCTACTTAGGAGAAAAGGATGATTATAAAGATAAAATTATTACCCATAGAGTCATTCAAAAACGTGAAGAAAATGGAACTTATTATTTTACAACACAAGGAATTGCGAACCAAGTAGCAGATCCAGAAATCCGTTCTGACCAACTATACGGAACTGTTTCTTATCGACCAAAAGTATTAAGTTGGTTTAGTCATATTTTAAATAATTCTTATGGTTTATATTTCTTAATTATTGTACCAATCGC